>CAYNXM010000282.1:0-12605 GCA_964401105.1 uncultured Lyngbya sp.
GTCCTTCTGAACCAAAAGATATATCCTCGATCACTTTTCCTTCTAAAGGAATGTTCAAATCAACAACAGTAGAAAGTTCGCCATTTAAGTTAGTATAAATTCCCTGCTGTTCTTCAGCACCAATTCCTACAAATGCAACAGTATCATTATTATCTATACTCCACCAATCGTTAGTTTCAAATGCAAACTCACCCAGATTAGTAGAAAAAGCAATAAAGTTGCCAATGTCTTCTGGAATAGGAGTATTTAAATCAGCGATTAGTTCTATCTCATTGCTACTAGCGATATAAATGCTTGACCCACCCCAAACTAACGTTTTACCATTATCACTCAAGCCCAGCCCAGCCACTAATCCAAATTGGCTTGATAACGATGTAGGATCAGTAATTGTTGTTAAGACTCCTCCAATGTTACTATAAATTCCTCGTTGTTGAAAATTGTTAAATGCTCCGGTAAAAACTACTGTATCTGTATTATTTATGGATGGAGCTATGAAATCATCAAAGTTGATATCAGTCTCAGGGATAAAGCTGTTTGAATCAGAAATTAATTCAATAGAGCCAGCATTGTTAGTATAAACTCCTTCTAACTCTTCTTCTGAAGAACCATCATTGGCTAAGCCATCTCTTGCCCCAACAAAAGTAAGCGTTCCGTTATCGTTCAAAGAAACCTGGAGGTCGAAACTTTCAAAATTTCCAGTATCATTAGGAATCGGAGTGTTAATATCTGCAACTCGGTTTAATCCGCCAACAGTTGTATAAATACCATCATAAATAACACGAGGATGTGGATCAAAATCATCACGAAGTCCAATGATTGACCAAAATGCAATCTCTCCATTATTATTCAGTGAAGGAGGCGCAAACCCTAAGAATGTATCCTGACCATCATCTGGTAAAGGATCATCAGGAATAAGTGTATTTTCATCTACAATAAGGCTAATTAATTCATTATTGCTGCTGTAAAGATAAATTGCACCTTCATGTTCCTCATTTGTTTCACCATTACTGCTATAAAATGCAATATCACCATTATCATTAATTGCTGGCCAGATTAATTCAGTTGCATCAGGATCAGAGGGGTTGCCAGCCGGATAATTAAATCCTAAAAAGTTACTATTTCCTCCAGGAATAGGGGTATCAGTATTGGCGATGCGAGTAAATGTGAAGGTCATCAGTTTTCCCCAATTGGGTAGCATTGTCCCAGTATGTCATTATCTTTTCTGAAGTCGCTTTATTATTTTTCGGATTAACAATATCTTTTAATATTTCTTGATACTTATACTTATTGGTAATAGAATTAGATAACTTTTTTGAGTGGATTTAACCGAAGTTTTTTGCGATCGCTTCTCAATAATTATCCGCAATGCTACAACTTTAGCCCCCTAAATTCCTTATCCGTAGCGATCCCTACCGTTTTTGAGCGATCGCCAGAATTGGGGGGCGAGGGGGGCAGAAGCAAAGGACAAGATCCCAACAATAAACGAAAAAAATCTCACCTCGGGTCGATAGCATGGTTAAATTTGGAGTGAGGATTTTGTCCACTTGTTCATCCCCCTGAGATTGTTATTCATGCGATCGCCATCGTTTCTCCATCGAACCAAAATTGTTGCAACCATTGGCCCCGCCACCCAAAAGCCTGATGTATTGCGGGCTTTGATTGAAGCGGGGGCTACCACGTTACGATTAAACTTTTCCCACGGAACCCATGAGGATCATCAACGGAGTATTCGTTTAATTCGGCAAACCTCTTTTGAATTGAACAAGCCTGTGGGAATTTTGCAAGACTTACAGGGGCCAAAAATTCGTTTAGGTCAGTTTGAAAATGGTTCGATTGTGTTAAAACGGGGTGATCCGTTTATTCTCACCAGTCATATTCAACCGGGGACTCAGGAAATTTCTTCAGTTACCTACGAACCTCTAGCCTCGGAAGTCCCGGAAGGGGCAAACATTTTGTTGGATGATGGCAAAGTGGAGATGAAGGTCGAAACAATAGACCGCGCCGCCAAGGAATTACATTGTCGGGTCGTTGTGGGGGGTCCTTTGTCTAACAGTAAAGGGGTAAACTTTCCAGGGGTATATCTTTCTGTCAAAGCCTTAACGGACAAGGATAAAAAGGATTTAATGTTTGGGCTAGATCAAGGGGTTGATTGGATCGCCCTTAGTTTTGTCCGAAATCCGCAAGATATTTTAGAAATTAAAGAATTAATTGCTAGCGCCGGTAAAGAAGTCCCCGTTATTGCCAAAATCGAAAAACACGAGGCAATTGAACAAATGGAGGAAATTCTTACCCTTTGTAATGGGGTGATGGTGGCGCGGGGAGATTTAGGGGTAGAATTACCGGCTGAAGATGTACCGATTTTACAGAAACGGCTGATTCGTACTGCTAACCGCATGGGTATTCCGGTGATTACCGCTACTCAAATGTTAGATAGTATGGTGAGTAATCCCCGGCCGACGCGGGCTGAAATTTCTGATGTGGCTAACGCTATTTTAGATGGCACTGATGCGGTGATGCTATCGAATGAAACAGCGGTGGGTAAATATCCCATCGAAGCTGTGGCTACGATGGCACGCATTGCTACCCGCATTGAGCAAGATACCATTACCCGTAATGTCGCCAATGTGTCTGAGACCGGCCGATCGATTCCTAACGCTATCAGTCAGGCTGTAGGGCAAATTGCGCGGCAGTTAGATGCATCAGCAATTATGACTTTAACTAAAACGGGGGCAACCGCCCGCAATGTCTCGAAGTTTCGACCGGAAACCCCGATTTTAGCCATTACTCCTCATGTGGATGTGGCTCGACAACTGAGTTTAGTTTGGGGAGTCAAACCGTTATTAGTATTGGATTTACCCTCAACGGATCAAACCTTCCAATCAGCGGTTAATGTCGCCCGTGAGAGTAGTTTACTACGAGATGGGGATTTAGTCGTCACCACCGCTGGCACACTACAAGGGGTACCTGGGTCAACGGATTTAATTAAGGTGGAGGTGGTTACAGCCGTTTTAGGACAGGGGACAGGAATTGGTCAGGGAACCATAACAGGACGAGCCAAGGTCGCCCATGCAGCCGCCGAATTAGTGGATTTTAATCCGGGTGAGATTATTGTTGCTCCTCACACAAATGCAGACTTTGTAGAATTTATTCGTAAAGCCGCTGGCATTGTTACAGAAATTGATAGCCTTACCAGTCATGCCGCCGTGATTGGATTACGCTTAGGAATTCCGGTGATAATTGGGGTAGAAAATGCCACTAAAATTATTCGCAATGGCGTAATTTTAACCTTAGATATGCAACGAGGTGTTGTTTATTCTGGAGCAACAGGAAGTAATTAGATTAAGTCAGGGAGACATAAGTCAGTAGAGACGTTATATATAACGTCTGTACAGGGGTAAAGAGTGACAAATCCAGGCATTGATCAGAAGTCCCCACTCAATGACGAGTTACTGACGAATAATAAACAATAAATAACAGACGAATGAATGCTATTCTATCTGCAATTCTTCCAGTCGGTTTCATTGTTCTAATTGGCTTTATTGTTGGTAAGACATTATCCTTAGAACAAACCACTTTATCTCGTCTAGTACTTTATGTTCTGTTTCCGGCATTAATTGTTGAGAAGTTGTATCGCACAACTTTAACAGGAGAGGATGTTATTGCGATTATTTTAGGGTTTGCATTGACCTATTTTATTTTGGGAATTATTGCTTGGAATATTGGTCAGACTCTAAAATTTTCTTTAGATTTAAAAAAAAGCTTAGTTGCAACAACAACCTTATCCAATTCCGGTAATATGGGTCTTCCTATTGTCTTTTTCGCCCTCGGAGAAACAGGACTAGAACGCGCTGTTGTTTATCTGATTGCCTGGAATTTAGTCGTTTTAATCACGATGCCTGGATTTTTGCAAACGGGAGGTTTTTTATCCTCAGTTCGGTTTACGTTTAAATTACCCTTAATTTGGGCAATTATATTAGGTGTTAGTTTAAATCAATTTAATATTCAGTTACCTTGGCGATTAGATGAAGGATTAAATTTACTATCTGACAGTGCTATTCCTGTTGCTTTAATTTTATTAGGATTACAAATTGCTGCTAGTCCACTACGATTAAGTCGCTATGAAGTTTTAGCAAGCTTAATGCGATTATGGGGTGGATTTATGATTGCTTATGCGGTTGGAAAAATGATTGGGCTTAACACATTAGACTTAAAAGTTCTTGTCCTGCAAAGTGCGATGCCCACAGCAATTGCTGCCTTTTTAATGGTGAATGAATTTGGGGGTGATGCAGTCCGAACCGCTCGGGTTGTGGTCGTCTCGACCTTATTATCTTTCTTGTTTTTACCTGTTGTCTTATTCATTGTTCAAAACTGGGTTTAATTGATTGATAATTGATGGTATTATAAAACCTGAAAATAAATATAATAAAAATTATGTGGGATCAAATTGCCAACCACATTTCTCAAGTGACTGGAGAATCTTTTAAAATTAGCGATCGCCGTTCAGTTAGCGGCGGTTGTATCAATCAAGGTTATCGTTTAAGTAATGGCGATCAGAATTATTTTGTCAAACTCAATCAAGCTTCTCAAGCCGCAATGTTTGAAGCAGAAGCAATTGGGGTTCAGCAAATGTGGTCTACTCAAACCATTCGAGTTCCTCAAGTAATCTGTTGGGGAACAGTAGACAATTCAGCTTATATTGTGCTGGAATGGATTGAAATGGCAGGCGGCTCTAATCGTTCTGCGATGTTAGAAATGGGTCGCAAACTAGCTCAATTGCATCAATGGCAACCCTCTGAAAATTATCCGGGTTACAGTCAGTTTGGTTGGGAAATTAATAATACAATAGGTTCAACCCCACAACTTAATACTTGGACAGAAAATTGGATAGATTTTTGGATCGAATATCGGATGAAATATCAGTTAAAACTAGCAAAAAAAAGAGGTAAAACCTTTAATCAAGCCGAACGTTTACTCGATAAAATTCCTGAAATACTAACAGATTATCAACCAAAACCATCACTGGTTCATGGAGATTTATGGGGAGGAAATGCCTCTATTACTTCAGAGGGGGAACCGATAATTTTTGATCCGGCTGCTTATTTTGGCGATCGCGAAGTCGATATTGCTATGACAGAATTATTTGGCGGATTTTCCGCTGCATTCTATCAAGGTTATCAAGAAGTATGGCCGCTCAAATCCGGTTATGAACGCCGTAAAACCCTTTATAATCTTTATCATATTCTGAATCATTTTAATCTCTTTGGCGGGGGTTATGCATCCCAAGCTGAGCGGATGATGCAACAACTTTTATGAATAAATATCTATCTGAGGGTTGACAACGGATGATGTCAAACTATACCATAAGAGATATACCAGATGTGTGCTACCGGGGAATCAAATTTTAACCCCTAATTCTCTTCAATATAGTTGTGGTGCATAAGTAGGTGGTAGCAACCATCTCTTAATTTTTTCTGAGCAATTTTCTCGATTTGAAGTGTGTCTTAACCTATGGTTTTGATCACAGCTTTAGTCTGCTTCGTTTTTGTCCTTTTTCGCCTTTCTATACAATTGAAATGAACTATTCTCTAGATTCTTTGTGTGTCGGCTCACGTGAGCTGGTAATTTTTGATGGCAACGTTGATGATATTCAACAGTACTTATGTTCTTTAAGTCGTGCAAATGGTAGCAAGCAACGACTGTGAAACTAGAATCCCCTGCGTAGAACGCAGGGGGAGTGTCAAAGATGCTGTCTGGCTCACTTCAAATCTAAACGATTTTATAAACAACAGCTCCGGTTTCTAAATCATTATCAATATTCAATAATCCTTCGTGATATAACTCATTTAATAATTTTTTCACCTCAGCAATCGGTTTTTCGGTGGCAATCACACAGTCTGCTACACTCACCCCACGAGGATTAGTTTTAGCTAAGCGCAAAATAGTATAAGTATCTGATTGTTTCGGTGGAATTTTTTGCACCAGTTTATTTTTGGGCATATCTCTAATCACTAACTCTTCGGTTAACCGTTTCTGAGGTACACCCGCTTGAGAAAGCTGATATCTGAGATTCTTTTTCTCAATCATTCCCGGAAGAAAAAATAAATCTAAAAACTGACCAATTCCTAATAGTCCCCCAGTCAGCAACCACAGCACTCCGCTGGCATATTTCCCGGCATAAAAACGGTGAACCCCACAAGCCCCAAAAAAACCTGTACACCAAAGGAGATAAGCCAGTCCTGTACTTCTGATATGTTCTTGATTTTTCATAAAGATTCTCCTAAGTCAAAATGATCCTAATATCAGTTTATTCTAAATAATTGAGTCAGCAATCTAAACTACAGCTTCTATCTATGAGATTACGCAATCGCAGGGTTTTATCAATTATTTTGATTACAATTCAGCAAAGACCTGAACTCTTTTCCATGCCTGTTCAACTAGATCCGGACAGTCTGCGTCAAACCACTCAATTTCAGGAATAGCCCGAAACCAAGTCCGTTGTCGTTTAGCAAACTGACGAGTGTGTAAAACCGTCAATGCGATCGCCTGATCGAGAGAAATTTTTCCTAATATATATTGTATCATTTCTTGATAGCCTAGGGTTTGTAATAAAGGCAGGTCTTTGCCATACTGAGAAACTAAACTTTTCACTTCTTCAACAAACCCCATCTCCACCATGATCTCAGTACGGTGTTGAATTCGTTGGCAGAGGCGGTCCCTATCTAATTGTAAACCGAGTTGTAGAATTGGATAATCTGGAGGATTTTCTCCTTGTTGCTGAGAAATAGGCCGACCTGTAACATAATAAACTTCTAAGGCACGTTGGGTTCGGACTGCATCATTCGGATGAATTTTCTCAGTTGCCATCCGATCAACTTGTTGTAATAAAGCATAGCAGTGAGGCTGACCCAATTGTTCAAACTGCGATCGCAATTCAGACTGAGGCGCAACCCGAGGAATTTTCAAACCCTTGACAATGGCTTTAATATAGAGTCCTGTTCCTCCCACCAGTAAAGGATTTTCTGTCGCTGCAATTAATTCTTGAGCTTGTTGCTGATAATCTGCTACAGTTAAGGTCTCAGTGGGATCGCAGATATCGATCAACTCATGGGGGACAAGCTGCTGTTGAGCCTCGGTAGGTTTTGCTGTGCCAATATCCAACTGCCGATAGACTTGACGAGAATCTGCACTGAGAATTTTTGTGTTTAATCTCTCGGCCAGGGCGATCGCTAAACCAGACTTCCCCGTTGCAGTTGCGCCACAAATCACAATTAACGCCATAGTCTTTCTCAACTCCTCACTATCTTGTTCAAACGGCTCTGTTTCAGCCGCCTCTAAACGGGGTGTACCCCTAGTTAAATTTTAGTCCGAGAAACCGCTCACGTCGTCTTTAACCTATTTATGCTACAATTTTGGATATATTCGTCATTTTTTCGTTCTAAGGGGCAATAGCCCCAATCTTGGAGCATTAGATACATGACCAGCACTTACAGCGCCGATCAAATTCAAGTTCTTGAAGGTCTTGAAGCCGTCCGCAAACGTCCAGGGATGTACATTGGTTCAACCGGGCCACGGGGACTCCATCACTTAGTATACGAGGTTGTAGATAACTCCATCGATGAGGCGCTGGCGGGTTACTGTACTCACATTGAAGTGGACTTTAACGCCGATGGTTCCGTCACCGTGACTGATGATGGCCGGGGTATCCCCGTTGATACTCACTCCAAAACTGGAAAATCAGCTTTAGAGACTGTGATGACAGTTCTTCACGCCGGCGGTAAGTTTGGTGGGGGAGGTTATAAAGTCTCTGGTGGGTTACACGGTGTCGGTGTATCAGTAGTCAACGCCTTATCGGAATGGGTAGAAGTTCAAGTCCTGCGGGATAAAAAACAACATACCCAACGCTATGAACGAGGCATTCCCGCTGACGAACTGAAGACAAAATCCACCAAAGAGAGTCAAACCGGAACATCTGTTAGCTTTTTACCCGATACCCAAATTTTTACCACAGGCATTGAGTTTGATTATGCCACCATTGCCAATCGTTTACGGGAACTGGCTTATTTAAATGCCGGGGTGAGAATTACCCTCAGTGACCATCGTTTAGAATTGATTAAAAGCGACGGGCCTAAAGTTGATACCTATTGCTATGAAGGGGGTATTCGGGAATATATCGCCTACATGAACCGGGAAAAACAACCCCTGCATGAGGATATTATTTATGTTTCTGGTGAACGCAACAATGTTCAGGTAGAAGTGGCCCTGCAGTGGTGTGTCGATGCCTATAGTGATAATATTTTAGGCTTTGCTAACAACATCCGTACCGTTGATGGTGGGACTCACATGGAAGGGTTAAAAACAGTGTTAACCCGAACGATGAACAGTATTGCCCGCAAACGCAATAAGCTGAAAGATAATGAATCTAATTTAGGCGGAGAAAATGTACGGGAAGGTTTAACCGCAGTCATTTCTGTGAAAGTGCCTGACCCAGAATTTGAAGGGCAAACTAAAACAAAACTCGGCAATACTGAAGTTCGGGGTATTGTTGATTCTTTAGTGGGAGAAGTCTTAACTGAATATCTCGACTTTCATCCGAATGTAGCTGATACGATTTTAGAAAAGGCTATTCAAGCGTTTAAAGCAGCGGAAGCCGCAAGACGGGCGCGAGATTTAGTCCGCCGAAAATCTGTTTTAGAATCTTCTCCTTTACCCGGAAAATTAGCAGATTGTAGTACTCGAAATCCCGAAGAATCTGAGATCTTCTTAGTAGAAGGAGATAGTGCGGGTGGGAGTGCCAAACAAGGACGCGATCGCGCCACTCAGGCGATTTTACCACTACGAGGAAAAATTCTCAATATTGAGAAAACCGATGATGCCAAAATCTACAAAAATAATGAAGTTCAATCCTTAATTACAGCCCTGGGTTTAGGCATTCGCGGAGAAGATTTTGATCCGTCTCAATTGCGCTATCACAAAGTGATTATTATGACCGATGCGGATGTCGATGGCGCTCACATTCGTACCTTATTGTTAACCTTTTTCTATCGTTATCAACGAGAACTCGTCGAACAAGGGTATGTCTATATTGCCTGTCCTCCCTTGTACAAACTGGAACGGGGACGCAATCATGTGTATTGCTACAACGACCAAGAATTACAACAAGCTATTCGGGAATTTCCCAGTAATGCCAACTACAATATTCAACGGTTTAAAGGGTTAGGAGAAATGATGCCGACTCAACTGTGGGATACCACCATGAACCCAGAAACCCGGATTCTCAAACGAGTTGAAATTGAAGACGCTGCCGAAGCAGATCGGGTATTTACTGTGTTAATGGGCGATCGCGTAGCCCCTCGTCGGGAATTTATTGAAACCAATGCCCCCCGTTTGAAAATGGCAGATTTGGATATCTAATCTAATTTGTATCAGTTTACAATAATTTGCAGCTTCGTGGCAATGAGGTTGCAAATTTTTTTGCAGTCAAATTGCCAATTTCTGTTACAGATCTCCACAATGGCAGCCCTTTCAGCAGTGATTGAAGTCGTAGCTTAATATTGACGAATTATACTATAAAGTATTGATCCAGATACTTTATAATTTTATTAAAAGGAGGAAGAAATGACGATTGCGAAAGATTTAGAAAATCTTCAATCTGAAACCGAATTGAAAGAGATTGAATTTCCCCCAGGAGATTTAGAAAGTCAGGAACCACCATTGGAAAGTTATTTGCATCTACAACAATTATTGCTGCTATTGAAATGTTTGGATTGGTTATGGCAAGATAAAAATGATTATTTTGCTGCCGGAAATCTGACGATTTTTTATAGTTCAGAACAGATTAAAACGAATAATTTTAGAAGTCCAGATTTCTGTATAGTTCTCGATACAGAACGAAAACCTCGTAAAAGTTGGATGGTGTGGGAAGAAGGGGGTAAATATCCGAATTTAATTATTGAATTATTATCCAATTCTACAGCTAATACCGACCGCACAACTCAAAAAGAAATTTACCAAGATATATTTAGATCCCCAGAATATTTTTGGTTCTCTCCAGAAACTTTAGAATTCAAAGGATTTCACCTGGTTAATGGCAAATACCAAGATTTACAGCCGAATGAACTAGGCTATTTGTGGAGCGAACAGTTACAACTATTCTTAGGAATACATCAACAACAGTTGAGATTTTTTACATCAGAAGGAGTATTAGTTCCCACACCGGAAGAATCAGCGAAAATGGCTGAACAACGAGCAATAGAAGCAGAGGAAATGGCTGAAAGTGAACGTCAACAAAGGCAAGCTGAACAACAACGCAATGAACGACTGGCTGCTAAACTACGGGGGTTAAATATAGATCCAGAGACGCTGTAAATTGCATAGGTTCCTCACCCCTGAAAATATATAGACACAAGCAAACATCTACCCCTGGAGGAATTCCGGTGTTGAATCTCAAAGCGTTAACCTTGGCGGTTGTTGTGGGTGTGTTGAGTCCGATTGTGCAAATGAATGTTCTGAATGTACCTCAAGTTCTAGCACAAACTCAGGAGGAATGGAAAGCCGAGGCAGATCGATTATTACGGCAAGGTCTTCAGCAATTAGACTCTGGAGAGTATCAAGCCGTTTTACAATCTTTCCAGCAGGCTTTTGCAATCTACCGTGAGATTTCTCATTATGGAGGAATGCTAGGAGCTAGTTCGGGAACAGGATACGCCTATGCTTATCTCGGAGAGACTGAAAAGGCAACTGAAATGTTTGAATGGCTTTTGAAAGTTGCACAGGAGATCAATGATTCTGAGTTAGAAAAATTAGCTCAACAGGGTTTACAATTAGCACAGCAACAAAATAACCCTCAAAAAGCTCAAGCAGACCAATTGTTGCAGCGGGGAAGTCGGCAGCTTAATACAAGCCAATTTCGAGAAGCATTACAGTCTTGGCAACAAGCCTTAGAAATTTATCGTGAGATTGGCGATCGCCAAGGGTACACGGCATCTCTAGACAATTTGGGCAATGCTTACGAGAGTTTAGGACAGTACCATCAGGCGATTGAATTTCACCAACAGTCTTTAGCCATCACACGAGAAATAGGCGATCGCCAAGGGGAAGCCAATTCTCTCAATAATTTGGGTGGTGCTTGCAATAGTTTAGGGCAATATCACAAAGCAATAGAATATCTTCAGCAGTCTTTAGCCATCAAACGAGAAATCGGCGATTATCGCAGCCAAGCCACTTCCTTGATGAATTTAGGTAATAGCTACCGTTCTTTAGGACAATACCAGAAATCAATAAAGTATCAACAACAGTCTCTACAGATTAACAAAGAAATTGGTGACCGTCTGGGAGAAGCTAATGCTTTAGGTAATTTAGGTATTGTTTATTCAAGCATCGGACAATATCAGAAAGCTGTAGAGTTTCTATTGCAATCGCTACGAATATCAGCAGAAATTGGTCATCAAAGTGGAGAAGCTAATGCTTTAGGTAATTTAGGTAGTACTTACCTAGCCTTAGGACAATACCAAAAAGCAGAAGAGTTTTTTCTCAAATCAGGGCTAATAGCAGGAGAGATAGGGGATCGATCCGCTCAAGCTTCTTTTCTGAATAGTTTAGGTACTATTTCTGTTTTGACAGGACAATATCAGCAAGCGATAGAACTCTATCTAGAAGCGTTGCAGATTAGACAGCGAATAGGTGATCGTCGTGGAGAAGCTGGAACCTTACATGGGTTAGGTAATACTTACTTTGCTCTAGAGCGATATCAAAAAGCAATGGAGTACTTTCAGCAATCATTACTAATCAAAAAAGAAATTAATGATCGCAGAGGTGAAGCAAACTCTATTGGTAATCTGGGCGCAATTCATCAGAGTATGAGCCAGAATCAAAAGGCAATAGAATTCTACCAACAGCAGTTGACAATTACACAAGAAATCGGCGATCGCAATGGGGAAGCTAATTCTCTTAGCAATTTAGGTGTTGCTTTACTTAGTGCTGACAAACCGAGAGAAGCAGAAGTTGAGTTAAGAAAAGCAATTGATATTTTTGAATCTCTCCGAATCGGCTTAGAACAAGATTCAGATAAAGTTTCGATTTTTGATATCTATCTTCGTAGTTTTCGTAGCCTTCAACAAGCATTAGTAGATCAGAATAAAACCGATGCAGCTTTGGAAGTTTCTGAACAAGGTCGCGCTCGGAGTTTAGTAGAATTAATTTCACAACGGCTCAATAATGATCGGCAAGGTCTAATCCCAACAACTGAATCTCTCAATATTAATCAGATTCGTCAGATTGCTAAGGATAAAAATACTACATTAGTTCAGTATTCAATTGTTCGCTTCCAATATTTAGATATTTCATCACTCTACATCTGGGTCGTCAAACCAACAGGTGAAGTAACTTTTAAAGAAGTTGATTTATCTTCTGTTGATACTCCCCTCAATCAACTTGTTAATAATAGCCGTATTGAAGATATTGGTGCGAGGGGACGTAATCTACCCGATGGGGATATTGTTGAGGTTCCGAGTGAGGAATTTATGCAAGATCAACAGGCTGAACAAACTGCTAATCTTCGTCAACTCCACGATCTGTTAATTCAACCGATTGCCGATTTATTACCGACA
>CAYNXM010000283.1:0-8316 GCA_964401105.1 uncultured Lyngbya sp.
ATTATTATTTATGCATTTTGTACCGAGTATGAACTCGGAACGCCGGGTTTACAATTGGTAGAACGGTATGCTTGGGTACCTCAATTAGACTTAAATTGGTCGTTGGGGGCAGATGGGTTATCGATGCCCTTGATTATCCTCACGGGGTTTATCACCACCCTGGCAATTTTAGCGGCGTGGCCAGTAACGTTTAAGCCGAAACTATTCTATTTCCTGATGTTGCTAATGTACGGCGGTCAAATTGCCGTATTTGCGGTTCAGGATATGCTGCTATTTTTCCTGGTTTGGGAATTAGAATTAGTTCCGGTATATCTCATCCTCTCCATTTGGGGTGGGAAAAAGCGACTCTATGCCGCAACGAAATTTATCCTCTACACGGCTGGGGGGTCGTTGTTTATCTTGGTCGCCGCCTTAACCATGGCGTTTTATGGCGATACCGTTACTTTTGATATGCAGGCGATCGCGGCAAAAGCTTACCCGATTAAGTTACAACTGTTATTGTACGGGGGCTTTTTAATTGCCTATGGGGTGAAGTTACCGATTTTCCCCTTACATACCTGGCTACCGGATGCCCACGGTGAAGCCACCGCCCCCGCCCATATGTTGCTAGCGGGTATTTTGTTAAAAATGGGAGGTTATGCCCTACTGCGGATGAATGTGGGGATGTTACCGGATGCCCATGCAACGTTTGCCCCTATTCTGGTGATATTGGGTGTGGTGAATATTGTGTATGCCGCCCTCACGTCCTTTGCCCAGCGAAACCTCAAACGAAAAATTGCCTATTCGTCTATTTCCCACATGGGGTTTGTGTTAATTGGGATGGCATCCTTCACCGATATTGGCATGAGTGGGGCGATGCTACAAATGATTTCCCACGGGTTAATTGGGGCGAGTTTGTTCTTCCTTGTCGGTTGTACCTATGACCGAACCCATACTCTGATGTTGGATGAAATGGGCGGCGTGGGACTGAAGATGAAGAAAGTATTCGCCATGTGGACAACCTGTTCGATGGCATCTTTAGCCTTACCCGGAATGAGTGGGTTTGTGGCTGAATTAATGGTCTTTATCGGTTTTGCCACCAGTGATGCTT
Source organism: uncultured Lyngbya sp. (assembly GCA_964401105.1). Classification (GTDB taxonomy): domain Bacteria; phylum Cyanobacteriota; class Cyanobacteriia; order Cyanobacteriales; family Microcoleaceae; genus JAAURB01. The sequence continues at coordinate 1,091 of CAYNXM010000283.1, forward strand.
ATTCCTCTACCTTTAAAGTTTGTGTGATATTCCTTGCCGCCGTTGGAGTCATTTTAACGCCAATTTATCTGCTTTCAATGTTGCGGGAAATTCTCTACGGACCAGAGAATAAAGAACTGACTTCTCATGAAAAACTCGTCGATGCCGAACCTCGTGAAGTGTTCATTATTGCCTGTTTATTGGTTCCCATTATTGGAGTTGGATTATATCCTAAAGTGGTAACTCAAATGTATGATTCAACCACAACTCAATTAACGGCGTTAATTCGTCAGTCTGTACCGACATTAGCGAAAGATTCATCTGTGGCAAAAGCGGATGACAAACTGGTGTCATTCACAGCCCCTAGGATTGACCAGAGATAGATTCAGCAATTGAATTAATTTTCTTGATTGTAGGGTGTGTCAGTGACGCACCCTATTACTATTCAAAGGGAAAGTCAAACAAGGGTGTTGCTGACTTTCATCCGATAAAAGTGCCTGCTTTTGGCGGAAAATGCACTCAACCCGCAGAAATTGTTATAAAGAATGGGTAAGACCCTACAAAAAGGATAAACAGAGCGCACAGTTATGACAAACAGCGATAACCCGCTACTAGTGGGTAAAGGACTTCCTCCCTTTGAAAAAATCAAAGCTGAACACGTCGTCCCAGGAATGACTCAACTCTTAGATGAGTTAGAGACTGAACTCAGTACTTTAGAGAAGAACGTTCAACCCACTTGGACAGGCTTAGTTGAACCCTTACAACAATTAGAAGAAAGTTTTAGTTGGAGTTGGGGTATTGTGGGTCATTTAATGGGAGTGAAAAATAGCCCAGAATTACGAACTGCCCACGAAACCGTACAACCGAAAGTGGTTCAGTTTGTCAATCAATTAAATCAAAGCAAACCTCTATATGAGGGCTTTAAAGACTTACGTCATTCTGAACAATGGGATAAACTAGAATCGGCTCAGCAGCGTATTGTTGAAAGCGCAATTCGGAGTGCGGAACTGTCTGGCGTAGGCTTAGAAGGGGAAACTCGCGAACAGTTCAATAAAATTCAACTAGAATTAGCTGAACTTTCAACCAAGTTCTCTAATCATGTGCTTGATGCCACCAAAGCCTTTAGTTTGACCCTGAAAGACAAAGAAGAGGTAGAGGGCTTACCCCCTAGTCTATTGAGTTTAGCGGCTGCTTCAGCCCGTTCTGAAGGGGCTGAGGAAGCAACACCAGAACAGGGGCCTTGGCGGATTACCTTAGATTTTCCCAGTTTTGGCCCGTTTTTGAAATATAGCAAGCGACGAGATTTACGAGAAACCGTTTATAAAGCGTTTATTAGTCGGGCTTCTGAAGGGGAATTAAATAATTATCCGTTAATTGAACGTATTCTGGAATTGCGGCAGGAAAAGGCTAAAATTCTCGGGTTTAAGAGTTATGCTGAACTCAGTTTAGCCAGTAAAATGGCTCCCGGTGTGGAAGCTGTTGAGGGGTTACTGGAAGAATTGCGAGGGGCAAGTTATGATGCTGCCGTTGATGAATTTGAAGAATTAAAAGGGTTTGCGGCTTCTAAAAATGCGCCTGAAGCTAAAGATTTAAAACACTGGGATATTAGCTATTGGGCTGAACATCAACGAGAAGAAAAGTTTGCTTTTAGCGCAGAAGAATTACGTCCTTATTTTCCTTTGCCACAAGTGTTAGATGGGTTATTTGGGCTAGTTCAACGCATCTTTGGCATTCATATTACACCGGCTGATGGACAAGCCCCTGTTTGGCATGAAGATGTCCGTTATTTCCAAGTGGCGGATGGGAATGGTAGCCCGATTGCGTATTTCTATTTAGACCCCTATAGTCGTCCGGCAGAGAAACGAGGCGGGGCTTGGATGGATGAATGTATTACTCGCGGTAAATTGATTGAAAATGGCGCAGAAACGGTACGCTTACCGGTTGCATATTTACAGTGTAATCAAACGCCGCCCGTGGATGATAAACCCAGTTTAATGACATTTGGGGAAGTGGAAACTTTGTTCCATGAATTTGGTCACGGTTTACAACATATGTTGACCACGGTGAATTATCCCGGCGCGGCGGGTATTAATAACGTGGAATGGGATGCGGTGGAATTACCCAGTCAATTTATGGAGAATTGGTGTTATGACCGGGCTACATTATTTGGCATGGCAAAACACTACGAGACAGGGGAGGCTTTACCGGAACATTATTATCAAAAGCTAAAAGATGCTCGGACTTACATGAGTGGAACTTCGATGTTACGGCAACTTCATTTTAGCTTAGTGGATATCGAATTACATCACCGTTATCAACCGGGTGGTGATGAAACAGTCAGTGATGTTCGTCAACGCATTGCTGAGAAAACCACGATTTTAAAACCGTTACCGGAAGATTCTTTCCTCTGTGCCTTTGGACATATTTTCGCCGGCGGTTATGCTGCCGGATATTATAGTTATAAATGGGCAGAAGTATTGAGTGCAGATGCATTTGCAGCGTTTGAAGAAGCCGGTTTAGAAGATGAAAAATCTGTGGCTGAAACGGGTAAGCGTTTCCGAGATACGGTATTATCCTTAGGGGGAAGTTTACATCCGATGGAAGTATTTAAAGCATTCCGAGGACGTGAACCAGATACAAAGCCATTGTTAGTTCATTCCGGCTTAGTTTCGGCTGCTTAAGCAGTAGTATTATATCCGGTTAATCAACCTCAATTTAATCAGGAATTAATCGGATGTAATATAGCGCTACGCGCCAGCATTGTAGGGTGCGTCAATGACGCACCACGCACTATATAAGGAAGTAAAATAGTTAAGGCAAAGCCACTAATAACAGTGCGTGTCCATTTGGATCTTTAATTAAACAACCTTGACGATAACGATAAGACTCAGGAAACTGAATTAAATTAGGCGAAATCACTTTAACGCCTTGCTGTTTTAACGGATCTAAAATTTGTTCAATATTGTCAACTTCTAGGATAAAATGCATATGAGCTAAATCGCTAATTTTCCAATCATTAGGAACTTGACGACCTGTTCCGGGTTTAATATAATCTAATAGTTCAACTCCAATACTCGCTTCAACCGGTTGTAATGGTGTAACCTTGACTTCAGGCGCTAATAAACCATCAAGATCGGCTTGAATTTTCCCAGAGTTAAGGTTGCTGCCTTCGACAGTCATTCCCAATAAATCGCGATAAAATTTTAAACTATCTTTTGTATTATCTACAGAAATAGCACTATGATCGATACCTAAAAATAAGTCATCGCTATTTTGTTGCCATTTATCTTTTCCTTTATCTTTCGGAAACCAAATAATTTCTAAACTATGACCTTCAGGATCTCTAAATTTAAATGCTTTCACTCCAGCAGCCAATTCATTATCGGCCGGCATTGTTTGCGGTTTCTTAGAAATTGGTTGAATTGGAAATGATTGTAAATGTTTATAAGCGCGGTTGATATCACTGACGACAATAGCCATGTGTTGAAACCAAAGATCGTTACTTTGAGAATCTTCTGGAATGGGTTTAGCTTCTAGATCGAGATATTGAACTAATTCAATTAATTCATCTCCTAATTGTAAAGTCACAAGACGAATTCGAGTCGGTGGAATAGAATCTAATTGACTGTAGCTACTCGAAGCTTCAAAAGTTAGGTCTCCGACTGTTTTAAAACCTAATGCTTGAGTATAAAAATTAGTCGCTTTATCTATATCTGCTACTGTTAAAGCAATAGAGTTAATTTTCTGAATTTTTACCATCTTTAAATATAATTGAATAACGATAAGTTTAAATATATCGTATTCTACTGTATCATAAAAACATCCTGAATTACCCCAATCATTTCTTCTTGCTGAAATATCATCCAAAGGGAAGAGTCAAATACTTGTTTTAGTACTTTTACGACTGTTATAATATCTTTCTCTTTGTAGGATGCGTCAAATAATCGTTAAACTTGACTAATTGAAGTCGGATAAATTTGACGCATATTATCCATTTTTTTGAATAAAAATATCATGAAAAATACTTCTAAAAGTCATTAATATTATAATCAATAAAAATTTTACAAAAAGTTATTTTTGACCAAATTTAAGAGTTTTTTATAGATTGACAGCAGCTATTTGTGGGAGGTGTAAAATAATAGTTAACTTGACTAATTGAAGAATACAAAGTATTTGTAGGATGCGTCAAATCATAGTTAAATTTGACTAATTGAATTTTTATAAATTTGACGCATCTTATCTATTAGCTTGAATATCAACATCATAGAAAGTAATTCGGAAATTAATCAAAACCATAATCTGGAAAAATCCATAAAAAAAGCGATTTCAGAAAATAGAGTAATCAGTATTTGTAGGAATCGTCAAACAATAGTTAAATTTGACTAATTGAAGTCTGTTAATTTGACGCATCTTATCCATTATTTTGAATATCAACATCATGGAAAGTAATTTTGAAAGTAACGAAAATTATAATAAGGAAGAATCCTTAAAAAAAGCGATTTCAGAAAATAGTTTAGAGATTGGAATTGATTTATTAGAAGTATGGTTAGATGATTTGCTGAAAACATCTATTAATGAAACATTAAACGATATCCCTATAATTAAAACAATATACTCAAGCATCAAAACTTGCGTATCCATTAGAGATCATATATTTATTGATAAACTGATTCGATTTGTAGCCGGATATAAGCAGATAGATGAAGTTCTTAGAAAAAAAATACAAGAATCAAGCTTAGATAAAAAAGCTAAAAAAGAATTAATACAGAAAGTAATTATAGCAATTGAACGACTTGATGAAATAAAAAAAGCTGATGCACTATTTAAAAATTTTATAGCATATACAGCGGGTGAAATTAACCAATCTGAATTTAATAGTTTTTGCCATGCACTTGATAAAATTAACTACGATGATATAGCTAAACTCAGAGAGTTTTACTTATCTAGAGATCGCCAAGAGAAACCGCCAATCATTAAAGCAGGTGAATTAGAAGATCCAAGCTTACAAAGTTTTGCATTTTTGGGTTTAATACAACTTAGACCAATGGGAGGTGTATTTACTATTGGGCGAGAAGATAGTAGTTTATATCTGACAAATGATAGAGGTCGATGCTTTTTAGAAGTTTTAGGATTAATTGCTAAGAATGAGACTGAATAAAGTCACAAAATAGAGCAACTCAATCAATACTTAAAAAGGAAAGACTTGCTCTAGTATCTGTGTCACTTCTGTAATATCTTTATGGGTAATCTGCCAATTACTGAAAGCAGCGCGAAAACAAAATTGACCATGATAATTACTTGGGGTTAAAAACACTTTCCCAGTTTGATTAATAGCTTGCAGTAAAGCACGGTTATTTTGATTTATTGTAGCCAAATCTCCGTTAAATTTTCCAGTAAATAATACTACATTTAACTGAAGTGGTAGGATCAGATCATAATACTGCGAAGATATAATCCATTCTGCCAGTTGCGATCGCGCGATCGCAATTCTGTTCAACAATCTTTTGAATGCCCGCTTTACCATAAGCGCTTAAGGTAAACCATACGGGTAATGCCCGAAACCGTCGAGAATTTTCTATCCCTCGGTTCATCATACTGGGTAATATTGTATCTGTTTCTAAATATGCCGCACCGGATGTAAAAGTTTCTTCCAACAGTTGACGATGTCGAGTCAAAGCAACACCGCAATCATAGGGAACATTTAACCATTTATGACAATCAACAGTAATAGAATCAGCTAATTCTGCCTCTGTTGCTAAATGGGCTAACTTCGGACTACAACGCGCAAATAGTCCAAAAGCTCCATCTAAATGATGCCATGCTTGATAATCTTTGCAAACTTTAGCGATCGCCTTAAAGTTATCAAAAGCAGTTGTTGAGACTGTTGCGGCACTGCTGATGACGATTTTAACGGCTGCTGGACTGGCGTTGAGTTTGTTTTCCAAATCTTCTATATCCATTGCTTCCCCTTCTCGTCCATTGGCATCAGATAAACCTTGTACTTTTACCCAATGGTTTTGTCCAAAGCCAAGAATACCTTGAACTTTAATCTGACTCGCGTGGGGTGTTGTGGCAAAGATTTGAAATTGATCCAAACAACTAAATCCTTCACGAGTAATATCATATCCCAATTTACGACCGCCCCACTGACGCGCTGTGGCTAAACACACCAAATTTGAAGCCGTTGCCCCGGTTGTCAATACCCCATCAAACCCATCTTGAGGTAAACTAAATAAAGCTTTAAGTTGTTCTATAACCGCTAATTCAACTGCTGTAGCGATGGAGTCTCCCGGAACCATCACATTTTGATCAATCGTTGCGCTTAGCCAGTCTCCCGCTAACGCCGCAGGAGTCACACCACCAGCGACAAAACCCCAATATCGAGAACCGGCACTACCCGATAGATAAGGTAAAATATTTTGTTGAAATCTTTCTAAGGTTTTCTCAGTACCCAGTCCGGTTTCACTCAGCGTTGTGGAAAAATGATCGAATGAATCAAGACATCCGGCAGGACATTGAGGCAAATCATTAATATGTTGTAAAGCCGTCTGATAAGTCTCCGTTAAAAGTGCTTGTAAATTGGCTTGTTCGTCTAAAGGATGAAATGACACAATTGTTCCTCACTATTTTAGTTGTAATTAGCATTAATAATATTGATTTTTTATAGAACCCATTTTCTCTTTCAATAAGAGTGTATAATCACTTCAAAATACAAATTAAAGTTCATCCTATCATAATCTCTGTTTAACTACTCTAAGTCAATCTATTAAAAATCAATATATTTGTTAAATTTTGCTGACATTGTAACGAAATATTCTGGATATAGATTCTACGAATTCATGGGGGTTGACAGCACAAAGTAAGGTTTTGTATGATATGAGATATAGAGTATAATTTTGTGATAGCTCTGTCTATAAACTAAAAATATAGTGGGTATTCTCTGACGGAAAATGTTTGGCGAGACGGAGACGGAAAATGTTTGGGCGCCAGCCCAACCCGTCGTAAAATGTTTGGCGAGACGGAGACGGAAAATGTTTGGGCGCCAGCCCAACCCGTCGTAAAATGTTTGGGCGTGACGGAGACGGAAAATGTTTGAGCGCCAGCCCAACCCGTCGTAAAATGTTTGGCGCGCGCGCCAACCCGTCGATAGCCCAACCCGTCAAGACAGCCAACCCGTCAAGATAGCCAACCCGTCGATTTCAAACCCTGATGTTCTCGAATGAGTTGTCTCAAAATCACTCAATGGA
>CAYNXM010000284.1:0-31939 GCA_964401105.1 uncultured Lyngbya sp.
TTTAGATCAAATTCAATCTTTTTTAGACTTGGAATACCAAGCTTTAGTCAATACAATTGATTCAGGTGAAACGGTATTTGAAGAGGTAAATTCTGATATTTTAAATCAGTTTAATACGCTTTTAGATCATCAATTGCCTGAACAAATTAATCAAGCTAAAAGTTCTATTGATAAAATTCAAGAAATAGAAACTGAAATTGATACGATTGAAGTGAAGTTAAAAATGGCTGCCCCGGAAGAGTTACAAAAACAGCTTGAAAGTAATCTGAAACAGACACAAGCTGAGTTTTTAAAAACTCAGACAGAGATGGAACACGCCCAGGGAAACCTGGATAAACTTAGTCGGGAAATTGCAAAAACTCAAAAAGAATTAGAAATTTATAGCAATAAATCACTGGAATATAAAAATAATGAACATATTGTTGAATCAATCAAGAAAGTTCAGGATACATTGAAGTTATTTAAGAAAAAACTCACGTTAAAAAAATTGAATAAGTTAGAAGGGGAAGTGACAGAATGTTTTCGCTATTTATTACATAAATCAGATTTGGTTCATCGTGTTACGATTGATACAGATAATTTTAGTTTATCCTTATACGATCCTCAAGGGAAAGCTTTACCGAAACATCGCCTTTCTGCCGGGGAAAAGCAACTGTTAGCGATCGCCTTTTTATGGGGGTTAGCGCGGGTTTCTGGACGCAATTTACCCGTTGCGATTGATACACCGTTAGGGCGGTTAGATTCTTCTCACCGTCACAATTTAGTAGAACGTTATTTTCCAGCAGCCAGTCATCAGGTAATCTTGTTATCTACAGATACTGAAATAGATCAAAATCTTGTGACTCAATTGCGAGAAATGAAGGCAATTTCTCAGGAATATTTATTGAAATATGATCCAGAAAAACGTCAAACAACAGTTGAAAACGGTTATTTTTGGTAAGGATTAAAATTAAGGTTAACTCAGGCTTCAATCAATCTGTTCATCCTTTAGTATCAAGTTTGTCTTAAGAAAGAGTGATGTTGATAGTTCTCGAATCTGAGTAACTGAGTTGATAGAATAGAAATCAGCTCAGTCTTGCATTTAGGATTGGGTCATACACCAACAGGTTAATACTTACTATATTAAGATATTAAAGTATAAAGGGTGCATTGTTGAGTCATACCAATTCATGGGTGATATTGCCACTAATAAACCCCCCTGTATCCCCCTTTGTTAAGGGGTGAGGAAGACGATAACGATCGGGTCTTGAGACTGAATAGATGATAATGATGAGAAATTATGATTGAGTTTTGTTACAATGATTACCACCTCAATCGAAAAATTGTGGTAATAATAGGGTCACTGTTACTCAACTTCAGCGTTGGAGTCAGTACCCCAGCCGATGCTCAAACCCCTGAACCTTTACTGCCGCCCATGCCTGAGCCTATCGAGGCGGTACCCATTCCAGAAATCGGAGAATATACTTTTGGGCCGGGTGATTTAATTCAGGTGAATGTTTTAGATGTGCCGGAATACAGCGGAGAATATTTAATTTTAAATGATGGCACCCTCAGTTTACCGATTATTGGTCGGCTAAAAGTGGAAGGCTTAACTGTGCCTCAACTGGCTGAGTTAATCTCTGAAAAATATACCCCTTATGTGCAGCAACCTTTAGCCACGGTTAGTATTATCTCACCGCGACCGATGACGGTTGCAGTGGCCGGAGAAGTTAATCGTCCCGGTTCTTATATTGTGTCCTTAGCAGTCCCAGATACCCAAGCGCGACAATTTCAGTTTTATAAAGTGACACAATTATTAGAAGAAGCCGGGGGAGTGACTCAAGCCGGTGATATTAGTCAAGTTGAAATCCGACGGGTTAACCCGACTCAACAGGCGTTTAGGGTTAATCTCAGGTAACTATTAGAAGAAGGAAACTTGACTCAAGATGTGGTTCTGCGAGATGGTGATACCATTTTAGTACCGACTGCAAATACCCTCGATCCTACCGCTATTCGTCAAATTACCACCGCTAGCTTTGCCCCCGAAACGATTGACCCCTTTCCTGTGATTATTGTCGGAGAAGTCTATCAACCGGGAACCCATATTGTCGGAGTTGGGGCAGCAAACTCGGGGGAACCTCCTAAACTCACAGAGGCGATTACCTCAGCCGGAGGGATTACCCCGTTAGCAAATATTCGTTCTATTGAACTGCATCGACTGACGAAAAAAGGTGAAAAACAGATTATTACGGTGAATTTGTGGGAACTCTTAGTAGAAGGTGATGTCGATCAAGATGTTGCTTTGCAAACGGGGGACTCTATTGTCATTCCTCAGGCGCGACAAATTGACCCCGAAGAAGTCACCTCCTTAGCTGATGCTAGTTTTTCCCCAGATGCCATTCAGGTGAGTGTGGTGGGGGAAGTAATCAATCCCGGTTCACTGGAAGTCCCTCTCGATACCACCCTCAACCAGGCGATTTTGGCAGCGGGGGGATTTGACGAACAACGCGCCCATGGGGACACAGTTGAGTTAGTGCGCCTCAACCCGAATGGAACTGTTTCTCGTCGCCAAATTACAGTCAATTGGACGGCTGATATTAATGAAATGAATAATCCGATTTTGCGTCAGGATGATGTGATTGTGATTCGCCGTTCCGGATTAACCAAAACAGGAGATAAGCTAGAAGAAGTATTGAGACCCTTTAATGGATTGATCGGGGTATCTTCCCTACTCAATACCATCCGAGTATTAGCCGATTAGTTTGACTGTAACCAAACACGTTATCCATCCTCATACTATGACTGTAATAGACAATCGGGAATCTTTAGATTTAGATGTGGGTCGCTATCTGCGGGCGATTAAACGGCGCTGGTTACCCGCTATCAGTATTTTTATTATGGTGGTGGGTTTGGCGGCTTATGCGACTCGATATTTGAAGCCGAGTTATGCAGCTTCTGGGAAACTGTTATTTAAGGTAGATCGAACCTCGTCTCTGGCGGGAATTGGGGAAGGATTAGGGGAGTTGCGGGCGTTACTGGCTGACCAAACTCCTTTGAGTACGCAAATGGAGTTGATTTATTCTAATCCGTTATTACGAGAAACCATTGAAAATCTCAACCTGCTGAATGAAGAGGGCGAGTTAATGCAGCCTGAGGATTTACGCCGTAATTTAGAGATTAAAATTATTGGCGGAACGGATATTGTGCAGTTAGGTTATACTAGCCCAGATCCAGAAAGAGCGGCTAATATTGTGAATATGTTAATGCGGGTTTATATTAAAAATAATATTGATAGTAATCGCGATGAGGCGGCTGAAGCCCGGTTATTTATTACGGAACAATTGCCAAAAGTGCAGCAAGAAGTGTTTCAAGCCGAAAAAGCACTGAAGTTATTTAAAGAGAGAAATGATATTTTAGATTTATCGACAGAATTTCAAACTTCTGTCGGAGAATTAGCCAATTTAAAGCGACAAATTACCACAATTGAATCAGAATTGAGTGGGGTTAATGCCTTGGCAGCTTCTTTGCAAAGTCGGGTAGGATTGAGTTTAGAAGAAGCGATCGCCTTGAATACATTGAGTCAGTCTCCGGTGGTGCGGGGTACGTTAGAACAGTTGCAACAAGTCGAAGGTGAGTTAGCGGATGAACGGCGACGATTTAAGGATTTAAATCCCCGGATTATTGCTCTGAAAAATAAGCGAGAATCCCTACAGAATATTTTGAATAATCAACTGGCTCAAGCAGTGGGAAATCCAAATTTGGTGCCGGAAGGGTTATTGCAAATTCGGGATCAAAAACGGAATTTATTAGAAGATTTTATTATTAATGAAACCCAACGATTAGAGTTAACTCAACAATTAGATTCTCTCTATCAATCGCTACAAAATTATCAACAGCGGGCGCAATTATTGCCGGAGTTTGAACAACAGCAGCAAGAACTTGAACGAAAAGTAGAAGTGGCGCGGGTGACTTATGAAACCTTACTTAGAAATTTAGAAGAAGTTCAAGTGGCTGAGAATAAAACTACTAATAATACCCGTATTATTGAGCCAGCAATTGTTCCGCAAAAAGGCAGTACTGGCAAAACAAAATTGTTAGCATTAGGGATATTAATGGGGGGATTTGCCGCCACGAGTTCGGTGTTGTTGTTGGAAATGCAGGATAAGTCTCTCAGAAGTCTGGAAGACATGAAGAATCTGTTTCCTTATACCCTATTGGGGATTATTCCTTCCTTTTCGAGGCGCAGTCAGATTTGGGGTGGCAAAGAACAAGGGCCGGATGTGCCGGTGATTTACGCACCAGAGTCCCTGGAAAGTGAAATCTATCGAATGTTGCAAGCTAATCTCAAGTTCTTGAGTTCTGACCGAAAGCTAAAAGCGTTTGCGGTGACCAGTTCGGTTCCCAAAGAAGGAAAATCAACCGTATCGGCAAACTTAGCGGCGGCTATTGCTCAATTAGGATATCGAGTATTGTTAATTGATGCAGATATGCGACATCCTTCTCAACATCATATCTGGGGCTTAACCAATGCTGTGGGACTGAGTGATGTATTGGTGGGTCAAGCTGAAGTGGGGACTGCGATTTCTCAAGGCATCGAACAACCAGATATTTTAACAGCGGGAGTGACTCCACCTAATCCTCTGGCCCTGTTGGACTCAAAGCGGATGCAGTCTTTAATTCGTAGCTTTTCGGAAACTTATGACTTTGTGATTATTGATACCCCTCCCATTATTATCGCGGCTGATGCTTTAACCTTGAGTCAGATGACCAATGGACTGCTATTGGTTGCCCGACCTGGAACCGTAGACCGTGATAGCGCCATAGTAGCCCAAGAAACCCTAGAACGGTCAAATCAGCCCGTATTGGGCATGGTGGTGAATGCCATTAACAAAAATGAATCCACCAAGTATTTTCACCACGCGAAGCGCTATTTTGTCAGCGGAAAATCCAATCGTCGCCAATCTTCATCTTCATCAACATCATCACCCCTGCCAACACGGTTATAAACGATTCAGGGTAAACGGGACTACAATAAATGAGTTCAAAAATCGATAAGTTACTGAGAATTATTGAACCCACATTTACGGTTTTAGCCCTGATTCAATATTCAGCGGACTGGATGCCTTTGATTTTGTCGGGGGGCGTGAGTGAAGGGGATGGGGTTGATATTAACTCATTTAATTTTACCTTAAATGTTTTAACCTATTTACTCACCTATATGATTTCCGGGTTTCTACTGTTATTACGGTGGAAAAAAGTGATTTATTTTGTCAGTAAAGATCGGATTATTTTACTATTACTAGGAATTGCGATCGCTTCTTTTCTTTGGTCAGTTTCCCCTGGACGTACTCTAAAAAGTTGTATTGGATTGATTGGGACGACGTTCTTTGGTCTGTATATCGGAACCCGTTATAGTATTCGAGATCAGATTAAACTGCTGGGTGCTGCTTATGGTTTAATAGTTGTATTTAGTATTTTATTTGCTGTGGGTCTACCCCGTTATGGGATTATGGGGGGGGTTCATGCTGGGGCTTGGCGAGGAATTTTTACCCATAAAAACTTTTTGGGACGTGCCCTAGCTTTTTCCGGGGTTCTGTTTGCTGTTCTAACTGATATTAATACACAAAAAAAATGGCTGCCTTGGTTAGGAATTGTGGCGGTAATGGGGTTATTAGTACTCGCCAAGTCTACCACTTCTATCATTAACTTTGTTGTTTTAATCAGTAGTCTTTATGCTTATCGAGTCCTACGGTTAAGATATTTTCTGATGGTTCCTGGCTTTTTTGCTATTGTTGCTGTCAGTGGTATTGTGGTGGATTGGTACACTCAAAATGCAGCGGCAATTCTCGGCAGCTTCGGCAAAGACCCCTCTCTCACGGGTCGGACTGACCTGTGGGCATGGGTGGGGGAGATGATTGATAAACGACCGATATTAGGATACGGATATACAGCCTTCTGGAATGGTTTAGATGGCCCCTCAGCCTATGTTGTCCGGGCAGCCCGTTGGCCAGTTCCCTATTCTCATAACGGTTTACTGGATTTATGGCTGGATATTGGCTTACTGGGGGTCTGTGCTTATATTTTTGGATTTGGACTCAATTTGCTGCGGGCGCTGTGGTGGGCGCGATTTAGCGTCGGATTCGATGGGTTGTGGCCGTTGGTGTATCTCACCTATACCGTACTATCTAATCTGACAGAAGGGGGAATTATGGCCCAAAATGGGATTTTTTGGGTACTCTACACAGCCCTCTCAATTTCTCTGGTGCTGCCACCGGATACCTCTAAACCTGTTTCATCCTCTTCTGATTCTATTGCCCCTCTTTCCTGACTCGCCGGGACTGCTTTACATAACCCCCCTGAATATAAAGACGTAACCGCTTTCTAGCGCTAGAAATATAAAGTTTTCATCAAGACAATCCGGAGCGGTTGCATCTCGAATGAAAGCTCAATTAAGCTAATTTAAACAGACTGACAGTACTACTCTCTGTCTCAAGCAGCTTTCATGCCAGACTCGGCAAATTCTTGCTGATTGTAAAGCTTCTTTTAAACAGATAGATATGGTAGAGTAAGATTTTAAGGGGTTAGACCCCTTCTTTGTCAAGTTTTAGATCTTGGGGACTTCTTAACAGATGACTGAGATACCTGGCTATCTGAGTCACTCAGAAGTATGGGTGTCCGCTAACGATGAAGCGTTTGTGCATTTGAACACATCAGGGGTGTTGCTTTATGCTGTTTAACTCTCCCGAGTTTATCTTTTTTTTCCTTCCCATTACTCTATTGGGATTTATTTGTATCCGTCGATTTGAGCCAGTTAGCCGTTATCAACCTTCGATTTTTTGGCTCGTTGCGGCTTCTTTATTTTTCTATGGTTGGTGGAATCCCGCTAATTTAATCTTAATCATCGTCTCAATTCTCTTCAACTATGGCTGGGGTTATCTTCTCGGTCATGACCAATTTTCTCAAAAATTACGCAAAAGCCTATTAATTCTTGGGATTGGGTTTAATCTGGCTTTGATTGGCTATTACAAATATGCTCATTTTTTAGGAGAGAATCTCAACAGCCTATTCAATCGTCAGTGGCAACTTCCAGCGATTATTTTGCCTTTAGCCATTTCCTTTTTTACCTTTCAGCAAATCGCCTATCTGGTGGATGCCTATCGGGGAGAAACAAAAGAATACAACTTCTTAAACTACTGTTTGTTTGTCACTTTCTTTCCTCAACTGATTGCCGGACCAATCGTTCATCATAAAGATGTTTTACCTCAGTTTGAAGCCAAATCATCCACTCGAATTAGTCAACACACCATAGCTATTGGTCTAACCATTTTTGTGATTGGCTTATTCAAAAAAATTGTCTTCGCCGACCGAATTGCCGCCTTTGCCACCCCGGTTTTTGCTGCCGCCGCTCAAGGGGTGCCTTTAACCTTCTCAGAAGCTTGGGCGGGGGCACTGGCTTATACCCTACAGCTTTATTTCGACTTTTCCGGCTACTCCGATATGGCAATTGGGGCGGCTTACTTGTTTGGTATCTCCCTGCCCTTGAACTTTGATTCTCCCTACAAAGCCCATAGTATTATCGACTTTTGGCGACGTTGGCATATTACCCTATCCAACTTTTTACGAGACTATCTTTATATTCCCCTCGGCGGTAATCGTAAAGGAAAGTTGCGGCAATATTCTAATTTAATCATCACCATGTTATTGGGGGGATTATGGCATGGTGCCGGGTGGACATTCGTCTTCTGGGGAGGCTTACATGGCTTTTATTTAGTCGTCAACCATCTCTGGCGGAGACTGCGTCAAGGGCTAGGACAGGATTTAAAACAAGATCATTGGCTACTGCGAGGAATCGGTTGTTTTGTTACATTTATCGCAGTTGTGGTATCGTGGGTATTTTTCCGGGCGGATAGTTTTGCTTCGGCCCAAGCTATCTTGGGGTCAATGGTGGGGATGAACGGGATTTCACTACCGCAGTTTTGGGAAGCCTATTTGGGCTTTATGCGAAATTGGGGGGTTGACTTCAGTGGGTTTACCGTGAATGTGGGCATCAGTCAAAAATACGCTGTCATCGGAATTACCCTGTTACTGGCTGTGGCTTGGTTTACCCCCAACACCCAGGAATGGATGGGTAAATATAGTCCGACTCTGACACCGCCTCAAGACAGTTCCCATTGGGTTTATCAACTTTGGAAGCGTTTCCAATGGCAACCCAGTCCAGTTTGGAGTGCGATTCTTGGGGGTCTGACAGCGGTTTCTGTCTTGGGAATGACTCGAGTCAGCGAGTTTTTATACTTTCAATTCTAAAGTAGGCGCAAGCTGCAATTGTTCATCAGGGTTAAGGAAAAATATGATGGGATTTGATTTTAGAATCTATTCTTTGATCTCGGCAACTTTAGTGGGTTTGGTTGGAACGGTTAATTGGTTAATTGACCCCTTGTGGTATGGTCAAGGCAATCGGTTAACGGGGCAAAATTTTGCGTTTAATGAACGCTTATCTAAAACCAATCAATTCCTCAACACGAAAGATAAAAATTATGACTGCATTATTTTTGGCAGTTCAAGAGTAATTACATTAAAAGCCTCTCAATTTAAAAACCAGAATTGTTTCAATTATTCTTTCAAAGGGGGTTCGGTTGATGACTTTGTTGACTATGCTCAGTTTGTTAAAGCACAAGGAATTGAACCGAAAACTGTATATGTTGGGGTAGATGGCTACAACTTTGTCGAGCAAAAACAGTTTGATAAAGCCAGTTCAGAGTTGGATAAAGTTCAGCAATCTTCGATTTATCATGCCTATTTTTCTCTCGATGTTTTTACCTTTTCGGCGATGACTTTGTTGGGGATGAGTCCAGACCCGGCAAACTATTATAATCAAGCATTTGAAACCGAAGAGTTTGAACAGCGACCCGCCTATCAACCCGCCTTTCATCCACCTCAACCGCCTCAAGAATGTGACCGCTCTCGAATTGAGAAATATCAACAATTAAAACAGACTTTTCCCAAAGCAGAATTCATTGGTTATGTGCCATTACGTTCCGCTTGGACGGTTGTCACCGAAACCTATGAGCGAAATTTAATGGATTGCTATTTACAAAGCTTTTACCAAGTCTCTCAATTGTATACTCACCTATATGATTTTTCCATTCCTTCAAAGATGACAAAAGACCCGAGTAACACTTGGGATGGAAGTCATTTTTCGACTACTGTTAATGATAAAGTTGTTGATATTCTTCAAGGAAAACCTCCAACTTTTGGTATACAGGTCGATCAATATAGTTATGAAGAGTATCGTTTTCAATATTTACAACAGCTCAAAACTTTTATTGAAGAACAAGGCGAAATCAGTCGTTTGCAAAATGGCAACTTATCCTATGGGGGCTAATTTTATACTAGAACTGCCAGCGCTTAATTACCCCAATTCATCTAATGAAAATTAATGTATTTTTTCAAATCTATTTCACAGCGAATTCGGGGTGTTTTGCAAGGGTCTATTGCTCGCAATACCCTCTGGATGCTTCTGGCTAAATTGTCAAGTGTATTTATGCAGGCTGCTTCTTTTGTGTTAATTGCTCGTGCTCTGGGGACAGAAGATTATGGCACATTTATTGGGATTACTGCACTCGGTGCAATTATGGTTCCGTTTGCCAGTTTAGGAAGTGGAGATCTATTAATTAAATATACGGCAAAAGATCGATCTTGCTTTCAAGAATATTTAGGCAATGCATTTGTCACTGTTTCAATTGCCAGCTTAACGCTGATTGTACTGACTTTTGTTGTGGCTAAAACCCTCCTACCCAGTACAATTTCGCCTTTGGCAGTTTTGTTAATCTTAGTTGCCGATATTCTAGGTTTAACCTTAACCTTTGATACGACTGTTAAAGCGTTTTTGGCGGTTGACTTAGTCAAAAGGGCAGCACAAATTCAAATTTCACTGACGCTTTGTAAGTTTATTGCCGCAATTATCTTAGCCACCTGTTTTGACAACCCCAATACATTAACTTGGGCAAGTCTTTACTTTGCGAGCACCATTTTAGCTGCATTCAGTGCTGTATTATTACTTTTTCGGTTACTAGGACTGCCTCAATTTAATCGAGAGCGCCTCAAAACCATTCCTTCAGACCTTCGTCAAGGGGTTCATTTTTCCATTAGTTTATCGGCGGATATCATTAATTCTAACTTAGATAAAATGATGCTAGCCAGTTTATCCACTTTACAAGCCACAGGCTTATATGCCGCAGGCTATCGGTTAATTGATGTCAGTTGTGTTCCGATTTTATCAATGCTGGCAGCCACTTATTCTAAGTTTTTTCAGCATGGCGCAGAAGGAATTAAGGGAAGCTTAAAATTTGCCAAACAACTCTTACCCACTGCGGCAGGTTACGGTATTATTTCCTTGTTAGGATGCTTCATTTTGGCTCCCATTGTTCCCTATATTTTAGGCAATGATTATCTCAGTGTCGTAGAAGTATTACGCTGGTTAGCACCTGTTCCTTTACTCATTTCATTGCAATTAATCGCAGGAGATACCCTCACAGGGGCGGGATTTCAAAATATTCGCAGCAAGATACAAGTTGGGGCAGCCGCTATTAATATTGCCTTAAATTTATATCTGATTCCTCTTTATTCTTGGAAAGGTGCAATTTGGGCAACCCTGACTTCTGAACTTGTAAAATTAATCTGTTTATGGCTTTCAGTCGCCTTTTGTTATCGAAGGTATACTAAATACCCTCAACCCGATTAAATCAACCCTAACGGAAAAAATAAAAGCGAGATGTTTACCTAATTATCAAACACAATCTTGGAGATTTAAGTCATGTTAATTCGTTCTGTAAAAGCACCCCTGTCTTACCTAAAAAATCGGATTGCAGACCAGACTTTGAATCATGAAAGTCTATATAAACTTTATTTAGAAATGAAATGGGGGGTTACCCAACCCAAAGGTCACCCTAATGCGCCCTGGGAAAATGCTGTTTTAAAAACGTTTAACGAACGAGATCGGGCCATTCAACAAGTTAAAGATTTAGGCTTACATATCTTCTCTGATTTACCCAAGAATTGGGATAGTTTAGCGGCACTCGATAGTATTTTAAGCCATACAAATTATGAGGCTAAAATCCTCGATGCTGGCGCTGAAATTTACTCCGTTATTTTACCCTGGTTGTATCTCTATGGTTATCGAAATTTGCAAGGAATTAACTTAGTCTTTAACCGTGAAATTCAGCGGGGGCCGATTACTTATAATTACGGAAATATTACTCAGACTGATTTTCCAGATCGAGACTTTGATGCCATCACTTGTCTCAGTGTGATTGAGCATGGTGTCGATCTCACAGCCTATTTTAAAGAAATGTCTCGTTTATTAAAACCGGGTGGAATTCTAATAACTTCAACCGATTATTATGCAGATTCTATCGATACTAAAAATCAGGTTGCTTATGGTGTTCCTATCCACATCTTTAACCGGGAAGAAATATTGGAGGCTTTCAAAATAGCAGAAACCTTTGATTTATATCTGACCACTGATATTGACTTAGAATGTCAAGAAAAAGTGGTGAATTGGAAAGATTATAACTTAGATTACACATTTATTGTATTTACCATGCAAAAAAAAGCATAACTTTTAATTTAGGATCATGAATCAGCAAAAAAATCAACTGAAGTTCATAGTGATGCTCGTTACGATGTTTCTGTTCATCGTAATCTATCAACCATTGATGGATTCAAACAGTAATATTGTTCAGCCTGCTGTTGAACTGGCACAGCAGGAAAATCATGATTATAACTATGGTGAAGTGCTGCAAAAATCCATCTATTTTTATGAGGCTCAACGTTCCGGAAAATTACCGAAAAATCAGCGGGTAGAATGGCGAGGAGACTCCGGATTAAAGGATGGTGCTGACCACAATATTGACCTTACAGGAGGCTGGTATGATGCCGGAGATCATATGAAATTTGGCTTTCCTATGGCAGCGGCGACAACGATGCTGGCTTGGGGTGTAATTGAATATGAAGAGGCTTATAAAGATGCAGGTCAATATGACAATATTTTAAACAATTTACGCTGGGTTAATGATTATTTTATCAAAGCCCATCCCGCTCCGAATATTCTCTGGGTACAGGTGGGAAAACCCAGCCTAGACCACTATTGGTGGGGGCCGGCTGAAGTGATGCCGATGGCACGTCCAGCTTATAAAGTCGATCAAACTTGTGCGGGTTCGGATATAGCGGCAGAGACAGCAGCGGCGCTTTCAGCTTCTGCAATGGTGTTTAAAAAAGTGGATATCAATTATGCCAATAAACTCCTGAAACACGCGCAACAATTATATGAATTTGCTGACCAATATCGCGGCAAATATTCCGATTGTTTAGCCGATGTTAATGATGAAAATGCTTATATTTCTTGGAGTGGTTATCAAGATGAACTGGTTTGGGGTGCAACCTGGTTATATTACGCCACTCAAAACCCTCAATATCTTCAGAAAGCGGAGCAATATTATCATCAGCTACAGCAAGAGTCTGAAGGTGTAAAGGTCTATAAATGGACACAAGATTGGGATAATAAGTTTTACGGTAGTTATGTGTTACTCGCCAAGTTGACCGGTAAAGAAAAGTATCGTCAAGATGCTGAACGTTGGCTGGATTATTGGACGGATGGCTATCAAGGAAAAAGAATTCATTATACTCCCGGGGGTTTGGCTTGGCTGGGAAAATGGGGATCTTTGCGACACGCGGCAAATACTGCATTTCTGAGCTTTATTTATGCAGATTGGGTACAGGATTCTAATAAAAAAGAACGTTATTCTAAGTTTGCAGAAAATCAAATTCACTATATTTTAGGGTCTAATCCTCAAAAACGGAGTTATGTGATTGGTTTTGGTCAAAATTATCCTCAAAATCCCCATCATCGAACGGCTCATGGGTCTTGGAATAATGACATTACAACCCCTAAGAAATCACGGCATATTTTGTATGGTGCGTTAGTCGGGGGGCCAGACAAAAATGACCACTATCAAGATAATCGTAATGACTTTGTTCAAAATGAAGTTGCGGTTGATTATAACGCCGCTTTTACAGGAGCAATTGCTAAACTTTATAGCAAATATGGTGGAAAACCCTTATCGAATTTTCCCCCACCCGAAGACAAAGATAAGGAATTTTATGTGGCTGCCAATATCCATTCAGAAGGTAAAGATTTTACAGCGGTACAAGCCAAAATATATAATCAATCGGCTTGGCCAGCTCGAAGTATCCAGCCATTATCGTTTCGATATTTTATCAATTTAAGTGAATTCAATGGGATTAGTAATAAACCTACAGATATTAAAGTAAACTTGCAAAAAGATGCCAATGTTTCAGTCTCACCCGTGCAACCCTGGCACTCGTCGAAAGACCTTTATTATATTCAATTTAATCTAGATGGCTCTCAACTTAAACCGGGAGATCCCAATACATACCAAAAGTCTATTGACTTTCGACTCATCAGTCCGGTTGAATCTTGGGATCCGAAAAATGACTGGTCTTATTCTAGTCTAAATCAGTCCAGTCATATACAATCTAAGATTACAGTCTACAATAATGAAAAATTAATTTTTGGTCAAGAACCTAGTTCACTTTAATTAAATTATGAATTTACCACTCACTGCTTGCTTTATTACACCCAGTTATGCTCCCGATTTCGAGCGATGCCGCTTACTCTGTGAGAGTATTGAAAAATTTGTTTCTCCTCAAATTCCCCATTATATTATTGTAGATCAAAGAGATTTACCATTATTTAATCAACTGAACAATTCTTACACATCAGTGATTACAAAAGAATCAATTTTACCTTGGTGGATTTGGCGAATACCTTTATTGAAAAATAGCTGGTTCAGTTTGAAAACACCACCAATTCGAGGCTGGCTGTTACAGCAATTGATCAAAATTGGAATTGCACATCATATAAAAGAAGAAATTATGATTTTTGTCGATTCTGATGTATCTTTTATTCGTTATTTCTCAGTTGATAGCATTATTCGCAATAATCAAGTCCGAATATTTAGTAATCCAGAGTCGATTTTTTCCTATATGGAGACTCATCAAAAATGGTATGATACAGCGGCTGAGTTGATTGGGATCGCTCCCGTTCCTTTTCCAGCAACAGATTATATTGTTCAATTGGCAATGTGGCGACGAGAAAATGTGTTAAAACTATGCGATCATTTGGAAAAAGTCTCCGGAAAAAGTTGGATTGAAACTTTGGGTAGTGTCTGGAATTTATCAGAATATGTTTTATATGGAATGTTTGTAGAATCTATCTTAAAAGAACAGTCAGGACATTACTACGATCCTCAAGATATGTGTCATCCTTATTGGGGAGATCAACCTTTGTCTGATTCCGAATTGCAACAATTCTTTAATAATATTCAACCGCATCATGTTGCCATTATGATTTCTGCGAAAGCTGGAATGTCTGTCCAACAATATCAAAAACTGATTCAACAAATTAATACTCAACCGACAACGATGTAGTTGATAAAATTAGTCAATTTTCTAGAATAACATCAGTTGCTTAACTCAAATATTTTTGGTAAATAAATTATCAAATTAATCATTATGTTATATTAAAGTCGTTGTCATTATTTTAAGTTTAAATTATAATAGAAAAAACGTTGTACCATTGAGAGCATCGGGGTAATGAAAATCACAATAATCGCTCATGAAATGCCGTACCCACCTATTCATGGAGCACCCGTGGATATATGGCGTAGAATTAAGGCTTTTTCTGAGCTAGGTGCAAAAGTTCAACTGGTTTCTTGGGTGCAAGACCAACCCAAACAGGAACAACTTGTAGAGATTCATAAGTATGTTCAACAAAGTTGCTTTATCCTTTATAAGCATTCTCCTTTAGCATTACTGAGACGGATGATCGATTTATATTCTTATCCCCGAGAGGTGGCTTCTCGAATTTTGAAAGGGAAAGAGTTAAAACTATTACTGTCTAAAGTTAGCTTTTTTAATCCAGATATTATTTTTTTGGATGGTATTCATGGCGGGGAAATCGCTAAAGCTTTGAGCAATCAACTCAACCGTCCCTTAGTCACTCGGAAACATAATATTGAATACCTCTATCAACAGCGGTTGTATCGCGTTAGTCAAGGGGTTAAAAAACTCAAAAAACAGCTTTCTCTGACGAATTTAGAAAGTTACGAAAAAACCATACTCAATCAGAGTACTCGCTTTTATGACATCTCTCCTGAAGATTTAAACTGCTGGAAAAGCCAGGGTTTTAATCATGGAAAACATTTACCGCCTTTAATGGATGTCAGCTTAATGAAACAGGGTAAAAATCCAACCGCTACCCCCCTTCATCCTGCCATCTATGATATTGTCTTTCTCGGTAATTTAAATTCTGCCAATAATGTAGCCGGTATTCAGTGGTTTTTAACCCAAGTGATGCCTTTAATTATTGCTAAAAACCCAGAAATAAAAGTATTAATTGCAGGTTCTAATCCGCTGCCTTCTGTACAGCAACTGTGTGAAAACACTCCAGGGGTTGATCTCAAGATAAATCCTCCTTCTGCTGCTGAAATCTATCAATCTGGGCGAGTTTTAATTAATCCGAGTCCAACCGGAAGCGGTGTGAGTATTAAATCTTTAGAAATGCTGACTTACCAAAAACCAATTGTTTCTACTCCCCAAGGACTCTGTGGTTTACCAGAACAGGTTCATCCCTATTTCCAGATTGCAACAGATGTCAACTCATTTGTGACAGCAATTATGATGTGTCTCAGCACTGATTCAGTGCCTACAATAGATTTGAAATTGTTAGATAGTCTATTTGGATACGGAGTCATTCAGGATGTATTGTTCGACCTTCAAACACTCGTGAAAGCCCCACAACCGCAATTTATTCCTCAACCCACTCCGCTTCCTGTTCTACAATCATTCACCATCTAGTAAAGGAAATTATAGATCGAGTTTAGACCACAAAATCAAGGAAAAACAAGGGATTTAATCCTTTCATCCGGCATCCGACTAACAACACTCCGGTGCATCTACTATTTGACAGACCACTTGTTTTCTGTCAGTCCTGATTGGATAAATATCTAGTTTCTCCATCTTAAAATTATTGTCCCCACTTATCCCTAAAGGTGGAGGGTAGAGCTTGGCTTAGCAAAGTAGAATCAGGAAAAATAGCGGATTAGATGATTCATGGACAATAACTTATTTGATCGAATTTTCCGAGATAGTGAGGGCAATATTGTGATTGCTCAACCCCCCAATTTACCACTCATCGTGGGGGTGACAGGAACTATCCTTCAATTCATTCTGACTAGTGGTAATATTCATACAATTCTAGATATCATCGGTTTTGGTGCTTTGTTTACTTGGGCGTGGCAGGAATTATTTGATGGCGTTAACTACTTTCGTCGGGCATTGGGTTTGCTGACGCTGATTGCCCTTATCGCTTCGAGGACTAACTTCTAATCAGTCAACAAGCAACAATATTTTACTTCAAAGTGTTTGGCAAGAATAAGCTACAAATTCCAGTTTACTCTAATTAAATTTATTGTGGTTTCAGCTTATACAAACCCCCTTAAACTTGGGCGTTGCTGAAAAATACCTCTACTCGGAATTTCCCACAGGTGAGTTTCGCCTCCGTGATGGATTTACCTAAAGCGATAGGGCTGACGCGCCCGCTACGGGAACGCTCACACTGAAGTCAAAGCAGATTATACTGAGGCTGTATTGACTGTAACCTTGCCTAAAACACCCGAAACGGTTAATCGTGTAGTCAAGGTTAACCGAACTACAGCCACAGCAAGCTGAATCGGCTGTATCTAATCAATCAGTTTTTAGTCCTCAATAACATGACAGCCCTGGCAATACTGGGGCTATGTTGTATTTAATTTCATATAATACAAATAAGCATAACAGAAAAAGTAACTTATCCCCAATAATAACCTGGACTGCACCTAATTATGATTGAGTATAACTGTTATTTTCCCCTTTATAATAGTGAAAGACTATATTTTTAATAAAGATAATGAAAATTAAATTAGCAGATGCTGAAGCAACACAATATTTAGGGATTAAACTGGGACAATCGCTTCCGCCTGGTAGTACTATTTTACTAGAAGGAAATTTAGGCAGTGGTAAAACAACTTTAGTCCAAGGAATGGGAATAGGATTAGAAATTAGAGAAACTATTGATAGTCCAACTTTTACCTTAATCAATGAATATATGAGTGGACGAATTCCTCTCTATCACTTTGATTGTTATCGCTTACAACCTCAGGATATTGAGATGTTAAATCCAGAACTATATTGGGAAGGAATTGAAGTAGAACCGGGAATTGTTGCCATTGAGTGGGCAGAACGGTTAAGCTATAAACCTGGAAGTTATATGCAAATTCATTTAAGTCATACAGAAACAAGAGAACGTCAAGCTAATATTATAGCAGTTGGGGTTAAATTTCCTTTAGAACTATTTCAGTTATTTGAGTTGATTAACATCAGTAAAAAATATTAAATTAATGAGTCAAAAAATAATTAGTCCTCTGGCAAAACCTTTTTTAAAATGGGCTGGAGGGAAAAGGCAACTTGTCAAAGATTTGATTAAATATAAGCCTAAAAAATACACAACTTATTATGAACCTTTTTTAGGAGGCGGGGCATTGCTTTTAGAATTACAACCTCAGCAGGCAGTGATTAATGATAGTAACTCAGAACTGATTAATTGTTACTCTATTGTCAAAAATGCTTTAAATGAATTGATTGATGAGTTGAAACAGTATAAAAACGATGAGGATTATTATTATGAAGTCAGACAATGGGATAGAGAAAAAGATTATGCTCTGAGAACTGCGATTGAAAAAGCAGCCCGAATAATTTTTTTGAATAAAACTTGTTATAATGGTCTTTTTAGAGTGAACTCACAAGGACAGTTTAATGTTCCTTTTGGTCGTTACAAAAAGCCTAATATTCTAGATGAAGCCGTTCTAAAAGCAGTGAGCAATTACTTGAATAAAGCTCAGATAGAACTTCTAAATACTGATTTTGCAGAAGCGGTAAAAACAGCTAGTAAAAATGATTTTATCTATTTTGATCCGCCTTATGATCCTGTTTCTAGTACCTCTTCATTTACAGGATATGATGTTAATGGATTTGATCGCCACCAACAGAAAAGATTAAAAGAAGTCATTGATGATTTGACCGATAGAGGCTGTCAGGTGATGTTGAGTAATTCTGATACAGATTTTATTATTGATCTTTATCAAGATTATAATCTAGTGAAAGTATCTGCAACGAGAGCGATTAATTCTAAGGCATCAAGAAGAGGAAAAGTTGGTGAAGTTATTTTAATGAATTACTGATAACAAATGTCTAATCCAACAAAAAATGATATTGCCTGGGAAAAACTGTTTGAAAAATACTCAATTCTAGAATGTATCAATCAGAAGGGTTATTTTATAATTAGTTCTTCTCAAATTAATGAATTTCGAGAAAGTCGGTTAATGGCAAAATTTGATTAGGAAAATGTTTGGCGCTAGCCAACTTTCCGACATTTTGTTAACTTACCTACTATTTTTACGAATAATAAAATTTCTATATTGCCGATTTCTAGATCGGAATATATGATGGGTCATTTCCAGACACATTATCACTTGCCTTCTTCTTCGTCAGAACTTATATCTGTCAGCTTTCCAGATTATATACAGAGTATTAATCCTCAAAACTTATATTCTGAAAGTCTAGCGGTTAATTGTGCTTTTATTACAAATATTATTGATAATTTATTAGGTGAAGAAACAATTCATACTATTTCTGGAAGAATGTCAACTGGATGTTTTGATTTTAAAATAAATAATATATTAGAGACCGATCGTTGTTATGATATTGATGTGAATAATTCTCAGTGTGAAATAGATGCTGGATTTGAAACTGATAACTATTTAATTCTGATAGAAGCCAAAAATTACTCAGTAGATGATTTTTTGATTCGACAGCTTTACTATCCATATCGCCTGTGGAAATCTCGTATTTCAAAACAAGTTATTCCTGTGTTAATGACTTTTTCTAATGATGTTTTTAGTTTTTTTATTTTCCAGTTTGAAGATCCCGATCAATACAATTCAATTAAATTAATTGATCGTAAAAATTTTATTATTGAACCTGAAACTATCTCTCGTGACGATATTTACAAGATTTTCACTACTGTCCAGATAGTAGAAGATTCTCCTAATATTCCATTTCCCCAAGCTAATAAAATAGAAAGAGTAATTGATTTACTGGGTTTACTATTTGATCAAGACTTAACTAAAAGAGAAATTACGGAAAATTACCAATTTAATATTCGACAAGCTGGTTACTATGCAGATGCGGGACGTTACTTTGGTTTGATAGAAAAGTATCAAGATAAAATTACGAAAGAAGTGACGTTTCAGCTAACAGATAAAGCCAGAAATATTCTGAGTAAAAATCATAAACAAAAGTGTTTATCCTTAATAGAAATTATTCTCAGCGATCAAGTCTTTTATCATGCATTTGAAATGATGATTCAATCTGGCACAATTCCATTAAAAAGTGATATTATATTATTAATGACAGAAATGAAACGATCTATAGGAAAAGGTACTAAGGATAGACGGGCGCAATCAGTTCAAGCTTGGATTAAGTGGGTTTGGAATCAAGGGGAATAAGTTGATTATTCGTT
This sequence comes from uncultured Lyngbya sp., assembly GCA_964401105.1. Classification (GTDB taxonomy): domain Bacteria; phylum Cyanobacteriota; class Cyanobacteriia; order Cyanobacteriales; family Microcoleaceae; genus JAAURB01. The sequence goes on from CAYNXM010000284.1 coordinate 19,676, forward strand.
TCTAATACAACCGGAATCGATATGAAGATAACCTTTAAAAAATATCAAGGATTACAGTTACTGGCATTATAATCTTTTAATCAATTCTCGAAATTACGCAATATTCAGGTTATGCCTAGTTATTTCTCACATTTTATTAATAGAGATAATTAGAAAAGTTAAGATGTTCGCAATTTTGACAAATGATTAAGGACTACTATGATATTCTCTCTCTTCAATCGTCAATGCTAACATAATAGAGAAAGCACTATTGCTACTGCGAATAATCTAATGACCTTATCCGAAATAACTATACCAGAAGCCGTTAATCTCAGCACATCCTTGTTATTAAGTCTTGTTTTTTTCCTAAGCTTTATTTTGCTCACAGGACTTTCTTATCTCCAAATAACAAAACTAACGAGTGGACTCATTCATGTATTTTCTTCAGCAAAATCACAAGAAATTTATCAAACTGTAATTTTACCTTATCAAGAATGGCTCAGTTGGTCGGGGACTCTTATTGTGATTGATATTGTCATTTTAATGGCTCCTGTGCCAGATTGGATTAAGGTTTTAGAATTTCCCTTAGGTTTACTCGTTGCTTTGAATATTATTATTCTGGGCATTAAGATTTTTAAGGAATTATTTGATAACTACTTACTAGGGGTAGCTTTAGAAGATAAAACTAAAATTAATAGTGAGTTATTGTCTTTGGGAAAGTTTTTATCAAAAGCTGTTATTGTCTTAGCGGTGATCTTTCTCTTTGCCCAAACTCACCATATTAACTTAATTGGTTTAGTCGCCAGTTTAGGAGTCGGAGGGGTGGCGATCGCCTTTGCCTCTCAAAAGGTTTTAGAACAACTTTTATGGAGTATTGTTTTATATATTGATCGACCGTTTAGTGTGGATGATTATATTAATTTACCCGATGGAACTTTAGGTCGAGTCGAATCAATTGGATGGCGTTCAACCAAGATTAGACTGTCGGGAAAAAATACATTAGTCATTGTGCCGAATAGTAACTTAGCTCAAGTTAATATTGAAAATCTAACCGGAGCCAGACGAGTAATTTTAATGGCTAACTTAACCTTTTTCCGAGCTATGCCGGATGAAGAAAGAGCCTTAGTTCAACAATTGATTTTAGAGAGTACCAGAGATATTTTAGGAATCGATCATGGGCTGACACAAGTTACATTTGATGAGATAATAAAAGGAACCGATCCTCCCGCTGTTCAAGCCCAAGCTATTTTCTTTATTCTAGGGGCAGCAGAAACCTCTATGGAGCTGCGTCGAAACCTACTCGAAATTGCCAGAGAAAATATCATTAATCGTCTGCAAGAATATGGTATAACCTTTAATTTTGAAGAAAAAATTATTGATGTTGCTCAACCTATGAATATTTAAAACTTGGTTAATAAATGATAATAAAACTGATAGGATTAATTACGGTTGAGCAAGAAATTCAAAGATATGTATTAGAATTAGCCATTAGATTAGGGCTATTTCTATTGGGTGCAGTCTTATCTCCTGTGATTGGGCGATCGCTACCTCATGTCATTAAACGACTGTTGGTTTTCTCAAGAAAATACATAGAATTTAATCTGCCTGAAACCTATAATAATTATGTTAAACCTGTTAAAAATTCTATTATTACAACTGGAACATTACTCTTTCTTGCGCTCTGTTTAAACTTACTAGCCAACTACGAAGATCTTTATACTTTCCTCGGATTATTTATTTACTTATTTTTATCGATTAGTTTGGCTTGGTTTGCTTCAAAAGTGGCTCAACGGGTAATTCGGGGAGCTGTGATTAATTTATTGCAACGTCAAGGTCGAGAAGTGAATGAAGTTGTGCTTGTGTTTGAAACCCTGACAAATATCCTGATTATTATATTGGCGATTGTCATCTTTGCACAAGGATTAAGATTGAACTTAATTGCTTTAACTGCAAGTTTAGGAATTGGTGGGGTAGCGGTTGCTTTTGCGGCTCAACAAGCCCTCAGTCGTTTAGTGGGAACTATTGAACTTTATCTAGATCGTCCTTACTTGCCAGGGGAACATATTCGAGTCACATTTAACCAGTTTAAAGGAGATATTTATGGTCGAGTAGAATCGATAGGTTTACGTTCTACCAAAATTAGAACGGTTGCTAAAAATACATTAATTATTGTACCCAATTCCATCATGGCAGGCTTATATATTGAAAATATTACCCGAGGTAAAAAAATTATGGCAATGCTTTGTTTAGATTTTGGTCAACCTTTAACAACGGGAGAAAAAGCATTAGTGATACGGGTAATTGAGGATACCAGTAAGACTTTTTGGGGCTTGAATAAAGCCAATATTCGAGTTGAATTCTCATCAGGGATGGGTGAAGTAGGGACTCGTGCTAGGGTCAACTTTTTTATTACCGGTTCAAGTGAAGATTCAATTAATTTACGCAAACGAATTGTTGATTTAGCCAATGATAAAATTGCTCAAACCCTCTTGACTTATAATTTAAAGTTTAAGATTATTGAGCCAATTGTTTATATTGACTCTCCGATGTCTATTTAGAAAACTGACGGGATCTACCGTTATATTGGGATTGGGAATATCTATGATTCTGACTCTCAAGTTGTCTTAAAATCAAATCTATGAGTACCCAACAACCTCCAGAATACAACCTTACCCCAGATACCTTAGAGGCCGTTGAGCAACAACAGGTTAACTTTAAACTAGATTTAGAGCGTGTTCATAAAGATGTATCAAGGCTGCGGGGATGGATACAACTCCTCGTCAGTGGCTTAGTGTTAGCCACTTTAATTTCTATTATTATTTCCAGTTGGTTAACTTATCGCTTGCTAGTGCAACAGGAAATTGCTCGACGAGAGGCCGCTGAAGCCGCCACCACCACCGCAGAACTGTTAAAACGAGTTGAACAACTCGAACAACAACTACAAAGCCTTGCAGGACAATTTCCTGGACAACTGGCAGACTTAACCGATGAAAATCTAGTGACCCAGCAAGAAATACAACGACTGCGCGATCGGATCAATCAGCTTGAAGCGCTACAACGGGAATCTCCCAGCTCTACCTTAAACCGTGAAACTTCAGTTGAGAAACCCATTAAGTCGAACTCTAGTTTACTACAAAATCCGTCCAATTGAAATCTTTATTGGGCTGCGCACGGAAAGTTGGCTATTTTGACGGGTTGGGCTATCGCCCAAACATTTCCCGTCACGCCAAACATTTTTCAACAGAATTGTCAACCGGGTTGCATCCTCTGTTTTCTACCATTAGATAGAGATCCAATTGATTCGCTAAAGTTTCATCCTTGAGAAAGAGGCAGAATTTTCCCTCGCCCTTCATACTACTCTTTATCAACTCGCCCCAACTTAGCCTTAAGTTGTGGATTTACAGTGCTTTAGTCAGATGAAATAGATCCATTGTCTTTTTCTAGCAGCATGCATCAGCCTGTAAATGGGGCAACTTTAGGATAATAAGGGAGTTCTGTAATCGGCTATTATGATTGTCTTTCTCAACAAAAAACACGATAACACTCAGTCATTTTGTTCTGGCTTTTGCGGAAAGTAATCCATAAACTATTGAGAGATTGACTAGTATTATTCTACTGTTTTTGACTATAACCATTCCCGAAACTAAGATTGACTTTACCACTTAAGAAATACTCAAAAAATGATTCAAAATTTTATGCTACTGCAACTTGATCCCACTCTCCTTAGGATGGCTCAACTTATTGTTGAACCTGAAGCCGAAGCCATGGAAGATACGGCAATGATGTTTAGTGGGCCGCAATTTTTTACAGCTTTAGTAACTGGGGTAATTTTGGCTTTTGCCTTTCAACTGTTAATGACGAACCTCGGTGTTGCCATTGGTATCTCTGCTTTAGGAGGATCAAGTGATTCAAATTCGTCCAATTCTAGTTCCTCAAATGGTTTACGAAAAATTGGGATTGTTCTGGGATTAGGAACCCTAATTAGCGTCACTATTGCCCTATTTTTAGCGGCTTTATTTGCTGTTAAACTGAGTTTATTTGTCTCCCCTCTCTCCGGCGCAATTATGGGGTTAGTGATTTGGGGAACTTATTTCTGTTCCATGGTCTGGGTGAGTTCTACCACTGCGGGGTCTTTAATTGGATCGGTTGTTAATACTGCAACTTCCGGCTTTCAAGCCGTATTTGGGACTGCAATGGCGGCAATCGGTGCTAAAGCAAGCAGTCAACAAGTGGTTAAAACAGCCGAGGCAGCGGCGGCGGCAGTTCGTAACGAATTTACTGATTTCGTTGACCCGATGTCTGTTCGAGAAACAGTAGAAGATTATCTTGATGGGGTGCGTTCTCCTAATATTGATATTAAACAAATTCGCTCAGAATTTGAACAGATTTTAACTAACTCAGATTTAGTTAATGCCTCATCCGATGGATCTTTAGCCTCATTAGATCGCCAAACCATTGAGGAGTTAGTTAGTAGCCGTAGCGATCTATCTAAACAACAAGTGCGTCAAATTTCAAAAGAATTAGAAAGTGCTTGGAAGAAAACAGTCGGTCAATCTTCTCAAACAGATATTAAGTCAGAATTAGTTGATTATCTCAAAACCGCTTCCCGTAACCAATTACTCGGTTCAGAATTGTCTCAAAAACTGGATAATGTAGCGGCACAATTACAAAAAGACTCTTCATCTGACTCGGAAGATGCAAACTCTCTCAAAAATCGTTTGATGATGAGTTTTAATAGTATGATGGGTCTGGTGATGGGACGCACTGATTTATCAGATTTAGATGTAGAAAAAATATCGACTAAATTGCAAAAAGCTCAAGATCAATTGGTTGAAACCAAAGATAAAGCCGTTTCCGCCATCAGTGACGACCAACCCCGCACCACAGTCCGTTCAGATATTGAGAATTATCTGGTCAATAGCCATATATGGCAACTCAAAGATAAAAATATAGAGCAACAATTCCGCAATGTAATTTACGATCGCGATGCCGATCCGGCTTTTGTTGCCGAAGCATTAGATCAAATTAATCGCTCCGACTTTATAGACTGGTTAAGCCGAAAAGGACTATTAACTCAGGAGAAAATCGATCATTTAGCCACATTATTAGATGGTATTCGCCTCGAAGCCTTGGCTCAAGCCCAAGCCGCTCATGAACGGGAAATGACGATTGAGTTATTGGCACAAGTGGAAGATTATCTACTGACAACGCCAAAAACCGGTTTAACCCCAGAAAAAATTCAACTGAATTTTAAACCCCTCCTCAAAGATACAGAAGCCAGTCACGAACAATTAACTTATCGTTTAGAACAGTTAGATCGTCCAACATTTGAACGGATATTAGAACAACGTTCCGATTTATCTGCTGTTGAAATTTCTGCCATTATTAATGAGTTAGAACTAGCCAAAGATCAAGTATTACAAGAGTCTAAAGAACTCAATGCTGCTGTACTGGCAAAAGCAGAAGCACAGTGGATGAAACTTCAGTCTTATCTGCGCGATACCGGTAAATCGGAACTCAATCCCCAAGGGATTGAACGTGAACTAAAATTGTTAGTCGAAGATCCCCAAGCCGGATCTCGGGCCATTCGCGCTCGGGTTTCCCGGTTTAACCGAGATACTTTAGTACAATTACTGTCGGGGCGGGGAGATGTAGACGAGGCGCAAGTCAATCAAATTCTCAACGATGTTGAACGCACTTGGACTCGGGTTCGTTATCAACAGCAACGCTTAACTGGACAAGCGCAACAACAGTACGAACAAGCCAAAGACGCGATCGCGAATTATCTGCGACAGACGGGTAAACCCGAACTCAACCCCGAAGGCATTCAGCGGGATCTGAATTTACTATTAGAAGACCCGAAATTAGGCGCTAAAGCGGTTCGCAGACGGTTGGCAAAAATGGATCGTGATACTTTAGTCCAACTGTTGACACAACGAAAAGATCTCAGTCAAGAGCAAGTTAATCAAACCATCGATCAGGTTCAAGAAACCTTATATGAGATTGCCAAATCTCCCAAACGCTTAGCCAGACGGACTCAGCAACAAGCGATTGATTTTAAAGATGCGATCGCAGACTATTTACGTTCAACCGATAAAGCAGAATTGAGTCCGGCCGGAATTGAGCGAGATGTTAAACTGTTGCTCAACGATCCACAAGTGGGGATGGAAAGCCTGAAATTACGACTGGCTCATTTCGATCGCGAGACATTGGTGGCGTTGTTGTCTCAGCGAGATGATGTCTCGGAAGAAGAAGTCAGACAAATTGTCGATCAAATCCTCCAGACAAGGGATCAAGTGCTTCAACAGTTGCAAATGGTCCGTCAGCAGATCCAATCTGTGATCGATCGGGTACTGGATCAAATTCGGGATTATCTCAACAGTTTAGACCGTCCGGAACTGAATTATGATGGCATTCGCCGTGACCTGCGTACCGTCTTTGACGATCCTCAAGCTGGGTTTGATGCCTTGCAAACTCGTTTATCTCAGTTCGATCGCAATACGTTAGTGGCGTTAATGAGTTCTCGTGATGACATTTCTGAGGCAGATGCTAACCGTGTAATTGACCAAGTCGAATTAACCCGAACTCGAGTCCTGCAAAAGGCAGAACGTATTCAGAGACAAGCACAATTGCAGTTAGAACAAACCAAAATGCAAGCTGAACAACAACTGGAGAATACCCGCAAAGCGGCATCTGTTGCCTCTTGGTGGCTATTCATAACCGCTTTAGTTTCTGCGATCGCAGCCGCTGGGGCTGGTGCAATTGGAGTCACAATTTAATCATCATATTGTAGGGACGAACCAGGTCACGTCCCTACAGGATTAATAATTAACCTAACATCGTCACATTCGGATCTTCTGCAACAAAGTCAGCCGCCACCAGAGCTAAAGAATTTTGAACAATACCGAGATAACTACTGTCAGGTGCTTGAATAGCAATAGACATCACAGATGCACCGCCATCAACCTGTAACTCAACTTGAGTTAAACTCAGATCCCCAAAGGTTAAACCATCGGTGAGCATGATATTATCGGTTCCGGCAACAAAATCGGTAATTAAATCCGCTTCATCCAGACTATTGGCTGCGGCATTACCGCCAACGAGAACAAACGTATCCGATCCTGCATTACCTGTGAGAACATCTTGATCGCGATCGCCAATCAGGACATCATTACCGCCATCCCCATTCAGGACATCTTCACCTTTACCGCCACGAACAATATCATTGCCTAAACCACCGTTGAGAGTGTCGTTATCTTGGTTACCATTGAGGATATCGTCGTTTGCCTCACCGTTAATCAAATCAGAACCTTGACCGCCTCGCAAAGTATCTTCTCCAGGACCACCATTGAGGGTATCTGCCCCTTTATTCCCCACCACATCATCTGCGCCACTGGTTCCTGTGACGTTATCATTACCGGATAAAGCGAGGACTTGACGACCCGCAGCAGCAGCGGGAATGGGTTCAAAATCAGCTTCATTGGAGAATAAATAGAGTTGTTCGCCCCCATCTAAGTCTAAAGGACTAAAGGGGGTAATACCAGCAACAGGTAAACCTGGGGTGGTATTATTGGCAGTAGGTGTCGTCACCGTCACGCTCGGAATAATTTCAACTAAATTGAGGATTGTATTTCCGGGCAGATTACTGACGGTTTCAATAAAGCCCGATCCGGCAATGTTATCGGTGGCATTATCATAGAAGTTGAGAATAGTCAGATCGTCAGCAGGGTTAATGGTGCCATCTTGACTAATATCAATCAGTAAGTTTTCACCACTGCGTCCCATGCCAACCGTACCCACACTAGGAGGCGCTGCCACTAAGGTTAAGGCAGGACTAAAGGTTAGGCTATCAATTCCGCCTGTATCTTCAATTTGAGTTCCACCCGCCAGGGCAACAAAATCAATCGTGTAAGTATCGTTTCCGATACCTGCTTTCAGCAAATCGCTACCGTCGCCACCGATCAGGGTATTGTTACCATCACCCCCTTCTAGGGTGTCAGCACCCCCACCGCCATCAAGGAAGTCATCGAGGGTTCCGCCTCGGAGAACGTTATCTCCGCTATCTCCAAAGAGAGTATTTGTACTGCCGAGAGCACCAATCACACCTTCGATATCGATCAAGGTATCAATTCGTCCAGTCGCCGATCCAGTGCCAAATTCAAGGTCAGCGAAGACAAACGTGTCGCTCTCATAGGTGACAAAATCAAAGTCATCTCCACCATCTAAGGTGTTGCCGGGAAAGACACTTGGTCCCCCATCTAAAGTATCCTCGCCAGCGCCACCGTCGAGAACGTCATTTCCTAAGCCGCCATTAAGCCGATCGTCACCATCGCCACCACCTAGGATATCAATTCCAGCTAAACCATTAATTAGATCATCACCCAGAAATATACTGGAGTCTAAGGGCGCTAAACTGGGTAGAAGAAAAACATCTCCTGTAATCACAAAGGGATTAGCCAAGCCAGGAGCAATCACATCAGCTAAGCCTGTACCATTTAATAGTGCCATCATTCACCTTTGAATTCAATATGTTTACGATTTTTTCGGTAGATTCATCCTGGTGAATTCAGACAGAGTTGTTTATAAAAATTCCACAAAAATGAGCTAGAGTTATCTGTAAGCAATACCTATACTTTCTGCTTATTGCTGGTTGCTTCTGTCTGAAATATTTCTATGCTCTTTAATTTTATTTTACTCAAACTACTGTTAATTGAATAGTCGCTCATTTAAGTGACCTCTAACCTCACCATAATTAAAATTTCTATCAACCCTTTGAATCCAGACTCGATGAAACGGATTAAAATTCGATTTTGCTCTAGTTATAAATTCCCCAAAATAAGTTTAAAATTGACTCACTATTTTCCGAGAATTATCCCGAATTCAATTAAGTTATTTTGTCTAAATAATCCATTGTTAGTAAAAATAAGAAATCCGAAAATTCATCACTCTTAATATCTCAGACCAGACACTATTGTTTGATACGGTTCTACAGATAGAACTTGATTAAAATTTTATAAAAAATTTTTCTACTCAATCGGATATCCGTCTTAAATAAAGATTTTTTTAATCTTTTTACCCAAGAAAATATCATCAACTGTTAATAATTTTGTGTTAAATTAAAAAACACCAATCTCAAATCTAAAGAATAAAGAGATTGTTAAAGGATTGAGTTTTTTCAATAGAGCAATAAGTAAAAACGGCTATCTGAGCAAACTTATGAACTGGATTCTTCTCATAATCCTATTAACTTTAGTGGCTTATTTCGCAGCTAAAAGCCGTCATCCGGCGATCGCGAAGGCAAAGTTGCAAAAACGTCTCGATCTGTCCGAGAATTCGCCAAAATTTGACCCCTTATTCCAGAGTTTGCTGAGTCAAACCAGTGATGCCGTGGCAGTTGTGGATCAAAATTTAACCATTGTTCTTGCTAATCGTAAAACCCAAGAAGCCTTTGAATCAATATTTGGTCAACAATATATTCCGGGTGCTAATGTGGCGGCACTGCTAGCTGATTTTCCTGAGCATCAGAGGAGAGCCAAACAACTGTGGTATCGTGCATTGGCTGGAGAAAATGTTTGTGTGACTGAAGCCTTTAAGAATTATAAACAACAACAACGCCACTATGAAATGACATTTACTCCGATTGCAGATCATACAGGTGAGATCGCTCAGGCGCTGATGTTAGCCAAAGATATCACGCCACAGGTTCAGGCTCAGGCAAAACTCCGAAAACTGAATCAGCAACTCGAAGCGATGGTGGATAAAAGGACGGCTCAACTCTCAAACATTAATCAACAACTGACTCAAGAAATTAATCAGCGTCAAGACATTGAGTCAGAATTGCGAGAAAGTGAAGAAAGACTACGACGAGCGATTATCAACGCACCTTTTCCTGTTTTCATCCACAGGGAAGATGGCGAAATTATCTACATGAGTCATAGTTGTAGTCAGATGACTGGTTATCCTAAATCAGAAATTGACACAATTGCTAAGTGGGTGGAAAAAGCTTATCGGCAACATCAGAAACAAGTTCAAGCTGAAATTAAACAACTCTATGAATTGGAGGATAAAGTTGACGAAGGGGAGTTTGAGGTAACAACAGCCACGGGTGAAACTCGGATCTGGGATTTTAGTACCTCCCCCTTAGGACAATTACCCGATGGCAGACGGGGGGTAATTTCTATGGCAAAGGATATCACAGACATCAAACAGGCTGAAATGCTTTTGCGTGAAAGCGAAGAGCGATTTCGAGCAACATTTGAGCAGGCTGCCGTCGGTATTGCTCATGTGGGAGCAACATCAGATAACTTGGGTCAATGGCTACAAGTTAATCAAAAACTCTGTAATATTTTGGGTTATTCCTCAGAAGAATTACAGCAAAAGACGTTTCAGCAAATTACACACCCGGAAGATCTCGAAACCGACTTACAACTGGTTGATCAATTACTCTCCGGAGAAATTAATACTTACACCTTAGAAAAACGTTATATCCGAAAAGATGATTCAACTATCTGGGTAAATTTAACGGTTTCCTTAGTTCGAGAGAGTGATACTCAACCCAAATATTTCATTTCTGTGATCGAGGATATTAGCGACCGTAAACAACTGGAGGAAACCGTGGGACAGTCACTCAAACGATTGGAAAATCTACATCAGCTTGATAAAGCGATTTTAACCGATCTTGAACCGGAAACAGTGGCAAGAGCAGCAATTAAAAGCTTATGGCAACTCATTCCCTGTCAACGGGCTACTGTTGCGATGGTCGATTTAGCCCACCAAACGGGTCAAATTTTAGTCACACAGGGCTACGAGAGTGTTAATATCCAAAAGAATTTTTCTTTGCAGTTGATGCAACCGTTAATTCAGCGCCTGCAACAGGAACAATCCTACTTTGTTGCAGATTTGTCTTTATGTTCTGAAGTATCACAGCATCGAAGACGGTATGCCGCAGAACAGTTAAATCGTTTTCTGTGTGTACCCCTGCGGGCAGGACAACAGTTACTCGGATTTTTAAAGCTGTGGACAGCCGCACCAGAATGCTTGAGTGCCGAACAACTTGAGATTATTTGTGAAATTAGCAATCAAGTTGCCATCGCCCTCAACCAAACCCATTTATATCGCACAGTTCGGCAGTATGCCAACGAATTAGAACAGCGAGTAGCAGAACGAATTGCCGAAGTTCAAGAAGTCAATCAAGAACTTGAAGCGTTTACTTATTCTGTTTCCCATGACTTACGAGCGCCTCTACGTTCAATCCAAGGCTTTGCCACAGCCTTACTCGAAGATTATAGCGATCGCCTGGATGAAGTGGGGATTGATTATGCTCAACGCTTGGTAAATTCAGCTAAACAACTCGATCATTTAATTCAAGATTTACTCACCTATAGTCGTTTAACTCAGATTGAAATTCGTCACTATCCGGTTCAACTCTCAGAGATTATTACTCAAGTCCTGGAACAACTCGAGCCGCAAATTGATCAAAAACAAGCAAAAATTACAGTTATTCAACCTCTATATCCAGTTATCGGCAATCAAACCGTCTTATTACAAGTTATTAGCAATTTGTTGACGAATGCACTCAAGTTTGTTGATCCTGAAGATCGGCCCAGTGTACGAATCCGTACAGAGAAGCGAGATGTAAACGTGCGATTCTGGGTGGAAGATAACGGTATTGGGATTGAGTCGGAATATTATGAGCGAATTTTCCGTGTTTTTGAACGGTTACATGGGGGTGAAACCTATCCAGGTACGGGTATTGGTTTAGCAATTGTACGGCGAGGCATTAGACGCTTAGGTGGACGCTGCGGCGTAGAGTCCAGCCCAGATTCAGGCAGTCACTTTTGGATTGAATTGCCTTACGGGTAAGCTCCTCTCTCATTCATCCTGCTATCAGAGGGAGTAATACCAGTAACTAATAACTAATTATCAAATAACTAATCATTAATGCTTCTCCACAATAGACTGTTAGGGAGTTTGTCGGCGACGGAATATAAATCCCTGGCCCCTGATTTAACAGAAGTTCCTTTAATTTTAGGTCAGGTGCTATGCGAACCCAAAGAAGTACTGGAATGGGTTTATTTTCCTCAGCAAGCTGCTATTTCCCTTGTTTCCATCCTAGAAAATGGTTCTACAACAGAAGTGGGTTTAGTGGGCAATGAGGGGGTTGTTGGTTATCCTGTCTTTTTGGGGGGAAAGTCCATGATTAATCGGGCGATTGTCCAAATGGCTGGAACCGCCTTAAGAATTAAAGCTGAACAACTGATGTATCATTTTCAACAAGGAGGAAAG
>CAYNXM010000285.1:0-9530 GCA_964401105.1 uncultured Lyngbya sp.
GGGTAGTCAATACCTGGGCGGATGTAATCAACCGGGCTAACTTAGGGATGGAAGTAATGCACGAGCGTAATGCTCACAACTTCCCCTTAGACTTAGCTAGCGTTGAGTCTGCGCCTGTTATCAACGGTTAATTCTTTAACTGAATAACCCTAAAACGCTCTCCTACGGGGGGGCGTTTTTTATTGGGATGTTTTTATTCTAAATTTATCATAATTAATATTATCTCATGGCAATAATCATGGAAAGCAAAACTCAACTTCGGCGCTCTTTATTAAAAGTTCGTCAATCTTTATCGTCTCAAGAGTGGCAGGAAAACAGTAATCGTATTTGTGTTAACCTGAAAAAATCAACCATTTTTAACCAATCTCAAACCATTTTAGCTTATTTTAGTTTTCGTCAAGAGCCATATTTAAGTTCATTATTTAACCAAGAATGTAATAAAAATTGGGGATTTCCTCGCTGTGTTGAACAATCTTTAATTTGGCATTGTTGGCAGCCTTCAGATTCTTTACAACAGGGAAAATTTGGTATTTTAGAACCGGATTCTAGTTCACCTCAAATTGATCCAGAAACCGTCGATTTAATTTTAGTACCAGCAGTAGCTTGCGATCGACAGGGTTATCGTTTAGGATATGGAGGCGGGTTTTATGACCGCTTATTCAGCCTGCCGCAATGGTCATCAATTCCTACTATCGGAATTGTGTTTGAATCAGCTTATTTGCCACAGCTTCCGACAGAAAATTGGGATCTACCATTGCAATATGTTTGTACTGAAAATCAGTTAATGATGTGTTCTCGTCGATGAAGATTCAGTCTGCTAAATTTAAAGCTGATTTCAAAATAATTTTAACTTATATTGTATTGATCGCCATCTCAATTTTAATATTATTTCCGTTATTTTGGTTACTCAGTACTGCTTTTAAATCTCCGACTGAAAACTTATTTGAGTTTCCCCCTCAACTATTTCCTCAAAAACCTACCTTTAATAACTTTGTTCAAGTTTGGCAAACTAATCCATTTGGTCGATATTTATTGAATAGTACGATAGTTGCCAGTTTAACAGTAAGTTTTAACTTACTATTTTGTGCTTTAGCTGCTTATCCTTTAGCACGCTTAAACTTTCGCGGACGAGATTGGGTTTTTACCGCAATTGTGGCAACGCTACTGATTCCATTTCAAATTGTGATGATTCCGTTGTATGTTTTAACGGTACAGTTAGGTTTAAGAAATAGCTATTTAGGCATTATTTTACCGAATTTAGCCTCAGCCTTTGGGATCTTTTTACTACGACAAGCCTTTCAAGGGGTGCCAAAAGAATTAGAAGAAGCTGCGAGAATTGATGGATGTTCTGAGTTAGGCATTTGGTGGAATATTATGTTGCCTTCTATTCGACCAGCTTTAGTCACTTTAGGGATATTTGTATTTATTGGCGCTTGGAGTGACTTTCTCTGGCCACTACTAATTTTAGACCAACCTGAATATTACACCCTACCTTTAGGTGTGGCTCAATTAGCGAGTACATTTTCTTTAGATTGGCGACTAATTGCAGCGGGTTCTGTGATTTCAATTGTACCGATTTTACTACTATTTTTATGGGTTCAGCGCTATATTGTACCCACAGATACCGCGACAGGAGTTAAGGGATAAAAATATAATTATCGCGGTCTAAAAACGCTTTTCGGGTAGGCAATTCGCTTATGATTGACCTGTTCCCAAACCCGAACAAACACTTCTGCAATTTTTGCCATTTCTTCTCGTTGCAGCCCAGAATCAATCAGTTGCTTATCTTGCCATCTCGCCTTTAAAATTTTATTCACCATCTGTAATGCCTCTTCATGAGTAGCATCCTTAAGCGATCGCAATGCAGCCTCACAAGAATCTGCTAACATAACAATCCCGGTTTCTTTAGATTGAGGAGTCGGGCCATCATAACGAAAATCTTCTTCTCGTACCACTAAACTCGGATCTTCTTTAGCCCGTTGTTGGGCTTGATGATAAAAATAAGCAATCAACATATTGCCTTGATGTTCTGGAATAAAAGCCCGAATAGACTTAGGTAGCCGACATTTTTTCGCCATCACTAATCCTTCGCTGACGTGCTTTTTAATAATTCGGGCACTTTCCCAGGGATCATCAATTTCGTCGTGCTTATTCGGCCCCCCCATCTGATTTTCAATAAATCCTATGGGATCGTGCATTTTCCCAATATCATGATATAAAGTCCCCGTTCTCACCAACTCAACATTACAGCCCACCGCTTGAGCCGCCGCTTCAGCCAGAGTCGCCACAAACATGGTATGTTGAAACGTTCCGGGTGCTTCTGTTGCTAGGCGTTTTAAGAGTTGGCGGTTAGGGTTAGCCAATTCTGCTAAACGGATAGGGGTAATCACATCAAATAAATGTTCTAAATAGGGGCTTAAACCTAAAGCAACCACACTCCAAGCCAACCCCACCAAAATTTGCAGAAACCCTTCTCCCAGTAACAGATACCAAATTGAACTGGCGGTTGCACTCAAAATTAGAGTGATAATCAGATAGACGCTACCCTGCGCTAAACCGACAGCCCCCCCTAGCAGCGCCAGTTCTTCCCGCGATCGCAATTGTCCGGCTAATAAACTCCCCACAATACCACCGGCTGCACTCGCAATCAGAGGAATCATATCCACCTCTAAACCGATAGGCAACATCAGTGACAGTAACCCCACGACACTGACACCAACCGCAGACCCATAAAAACTGCCTGCCAGTAAGCCAACTGCGGGTAAGTTGGGGGCAATAGGAACATTCAGTAAAACCAGTAAGGGGGTACTAATGCACAGCAGCAGAAGTAAGAGATAATCCCGTCGTCGTAAACTGGGTCGCGATCGCGATCCTGCTAACAGCACAAGGATAACAGAACCCGTCACCATCCCAATAAATCCTAATAACCCAATCCAATTCACACCCCGTTCACTTTTGCCAAAATGATCCAGTAGCAGAAACGCTTTTTGAGAAATAGGTTGTCCCGCTTCGACAACCACCTCCCCAGCCTTAACACTGACTTTGACCTCAGAAATTCCCCTAGCAACGGCTTCTGCTTGCTTTCGGGTGGCTTCATCATCATTGATTAAATTACTTTCAAGAGACTGGTTTAAAAGCTGAGTCGCAAAAGCTCGAGTCTCTTCAGGAATAGAGTGAGCCACTTGTATTTGAGTTGCATTTTTCAGGTTTTGGGACGGAAGTCCGGGCGCAATGCCTTGGGATAGCATCTGTTGTAGGATATTTTCAATCCCAACTTTCGTCTTTAACCACACCGAGTCAGACCATTTCAATACTTTTAGTCCCCAGGTGTCAACCGTTTTTAACTGGGAGTTTGACTGTTGAGAAAGGGCATTAATCGTCTGAAAATAACGTTTTCTTGCTCTTAAAATCTCACCCATGAGCTGGGTAAATTCTGAGGCAGAGGCTTGTTGCTCGTAAGCTTGTAATTGCTCATAAGCCTTACGATGAAGCGCATTCTGGAACTGCTGGTCAAATTTACCTGATACAGTATTTCCTGAAGTGAGGGGATAGCGACCATTAAACTTGGGGACTAGGGCCATTTGATCAAATTGAAGCTGTAACTCGCGCCACTGAGATTCGGGAGCACTACGAAGGTAATGTTGCACATCGGTTGAAATGGCGGTTGTACTGTAGAAAGGAAAGGGTTCAACTCCTTTGCGAGTTTGATCTACCAGTTCTAAACCTGCCCTAACTTTACTCTTAATTTCCTCGTCAATGGTGGGGTCAGCCACTAAAACGGGAGTCACAGCCAATAGAGCATCATTGCGTTTTGCCTTGGTTGATTTCTCATCCAAGACTTCAGCATTTTCTGGGGCAATCACGGTTTCCGGTGCTTGCTTACCGACTGTGAGGGTGGGTTGACTGTAAAAGCGTACCCCCATCACCCCAGTGAGACAGACAATAGCCAAGATGATTAGCAGCGGTGAGCTAATTTGAGCCGATTTCTGAAACTGGTGTGTCCAATAATGGGATACTTTGGTGTTCCATCGAGAAACAACAGGAGAAATCGATGAGTTTGATCTCGAAGTATTGCTAGTTTGAGGCCAGCGGATACCAGACCAAGGAGAGCGAGCGTGACGACAGAATTGTTCAATCTGTCGGGTGAGGGATTGAAATGTGTTCATTGACAGTGATACCGATCAATTAAGCAAGGTGGATAACCGTCTCAATTCAATTTTAAATTACAAATGTATGGGCACAAAGTCACTTTTCTATGGTAGTTGGTTTACTGTTAAATATTAAAATTTACAAGTTGTGTTCGTTTAATTGTTGTCCAAATCTCCTCTTATCACCTCTTTTACTCATGGGTTGGTTTAACCCCCCATACACTAGTCTGGCAAAGACAAGGGCGCAGCTACAATCAAGGATGTTAGGGGGTTTGTATTTGGATCGTGGGTCGGTGAATATAGTCCTGCCCACACTTGGAAGAGTTGAGTCGATTGATTTAAGATTTGTTGATCGAGGGGTATAGAATTCTCTGCGGTTGATGAGGCCAATCTTCTGAGCTTTAGCTGCCAGGAAATGGGAATACTGGGTAAGCCATTGTAAGATCCCGATAATGCCCCTGTCATTCCAGCGGTTAAACTAGAATCTGGGTGAGTTCTCATGGCTCGTCTGACTGAGACTGAGAAGGCGGTTGGAGTGCTCAGAAAACAATAAATCGCGATCGCTAAATTTGAGGTCAGTTTGGCTAGGACTGTTTCTAAGCTTGCTCCTTGTTGTAGTAAAATATTTGATTGAGTTAGCTGCCGAGCCAATTGAGTTTCTTGAGAAATTTGAGTCAGTATATAAGGAATGAGTTGCTGTAAGTCTGGCGATGGCCGCAGTAAGTAAGCTACCATTTCTGCTAATGCTAGTCGTTCAACGGTTGTCTCTAAAGGTTCTGGTTCTGCTTCTGGTTGCCAAAGTTGGGCTGCTGTTTGTAAATGTTGTTTGAGGCGGCAGCGATTTTCATGAAAAAATAGCATCATGGGTAATGTCGTAATTGCGGCTTCCCATTCCGGATGAAGTGATGAATCAGAAGCTTGACTCTGACTGAGCATTAGATTTTGATGAGTTTGCCAAATTTGCTGCCACTCTTGCCAGACAATTCCTTGTCGAGCAATCATACTGTTGAGCAAACTAAGCATTAAACCAAGGTTGCTGTTGAATATAACAGCAGAGGATGATTGATTTCCTTGCAATGGGGTTAATGGCGAGCCGGGGTGAAAAAGTTTTTCGGCGGTTGCTGAACAATCTGTTAAAGGCTTAGATAGTAATCCTAACGATACTCCGAGCAAGCTTCCTTGAAATTGACTCAGCAGTGAGTATCCCATATCAACCTCTAACAATGGGTCAGTTTTTAGTCAGTTATTTTATAACTTATCTTAGTTTATCATTGTCGATGTTTATATTCTGCAAATGAGCTACCAAACCGTGTAAACCTAAACGGTAACTCATTGCCCCGAAACCACTCACTTGAGCGATCGCAATGGGTGCAATATAAGAGTGATGCCGAAAGGACTCACGACGATAAATATTACTCAAATGGACTTCTACCGTCGGCAGAGCAACCGCAGCAAGCGCATCTCGGATAGCAACGCTTGTATGAGTGTAAGCTGCTGCATTAATCAGTAGACCGTGATGTTGTTCAAGAGATGCCTGAATTTTATCTACTAAAACCCCTTCATGATTAGATTGAGTCGTGGAGAGATTGACCTGTAACGCCTTTGCCTCCTCCTGTAGCATCCGATCAATTTCTCCAAGGGTTATCTTGCCGTAGGTTTCAGGCTCTCGTTGACCGAGTAAATTCAGGTTAGGGCCGTGTAATACCAGAATACTAAACATTTAGGAGCTGTTCTTCGTCCCCACAATCAAATTCCCTAGGATCTACGATGATTTAAGTCATCCACTGGCACAGGAATTGGCTCGGCTTCTGGCTGAGGTTCAGGGCCAAGCAGTGCATCTATCAACTTGCGCGCCCATTCTTGCAGTTTTTCCAGCACCTTTTCAATGTATTCCATTACACAAATGGCTCCTTATTAAACGTCTAATAAGCAACTTGACTTACCGTCTGTTAGCTGCATCTCGCTTACTTTTACTGTTGACGGCTCATCTTACCTGGGGGTAAAACGATTCTTCCTTCGTTGAATGATATCTTAATCAAAAGCTAGCTATAGGCTGAGTTTGACTTCATTCTCCAGAAGCTGCTGTAATTTGCCTGACCGTCATAACCATAGACTTTGAGTCAGATTAAATTTATACCCTTTTCGTCTACAGCTTCATTTTTTGTTTCATTCTCTTAATTTTAGTACATAATTCCCTTCAAAAGATAGAATTCTAATCTTAGCTTAACTTTTTTTTTACAACTTGACCGTTGACTGGCTAGATAATTGTTCAGAAAGTCAGCTTTGAGAAACCTGTTGTGAGTTACTGCAACAGCCATCAATCTCTAAGAAGCACTATCAGCTTAAATCTTATTGATCTCAAGCAGGTACAAGCTAAAATCTTGATTTTAGTTTGAGTAGCCCGGTTTCGATAAATCCTGCTTGACTCAAAAAACCTCCTAAGTTTGATTATTTTCTCATATAGATTAACAGAGATTTTTTAGTAAAGCGGAAATATGTAGTTTACCTTTTATTATGTTTTTATATATAGTAACAAATTTTTATAAATTTATGCAAGGGTTCCTCAAGAATAAATAGCCCCTATCCTCCCTCACTGGTGAGATAGAGGGTGTTAGGATAGGGGAACAAAAATCATCAAGTCGTTGCCCTGGGGGCTACTTCAATTGTGGGGTCAACTATCCTGCTATTCTCAGCAGTTCGACATCAAAGATTAAAGTGGCGTTCGGGGGAATAACACGTCCTGCACCACGGGAACCGTAACCTAAATCTGGAGGAATAATCAACTTACGCCGACCCCCAACTTTCATACTTGCAACCCCTTCATCCCAACCTTTAATGACTTGACCCACACCAATATTAAATTCAAAAGGACGATTGCGATCGCGGGAGCTATCGAATTTTGTCCCGTCTTCCAAGGTTCCCGTATAGTGAACCACAACCTTTTGACCGGGCTGAGGAGAGGCACCGTCTCCTTCCTCAAGCTCCACATATTGTAAACCCGATTCAGTGGTTATCACTTTTTCATCTGAATTTGTCATATTTTGAGCAATTGTAAATTTAGGTTGACCCGCAATTCCTTGTGATAATAAAGGATTACTAGGTGGTTTCGGCGTTTCTGCTTGCTCCCGTTCAACCGAAGTCATTAGGTTATCTGCGGTCGCCTCAGGTAAGATGGATGTGATTTGAGCCACCACCAAGACAACTGCACAGACGACAATCACACTTAAACTAATCAGAATTTCTCGCACAAAAAACCCTCCTTATTAACTCGACCAGGAATTTCCTCCCCAGTTTGACATCTTTTCTGTATTTAACGCCACAGACGATTTTCTATATCCCGTAGCTGACGTTCCATCCGATCCAGCCTTCCTCGTAATTCATCTAGTTCTGACTGACGAGGAACACCGATATCCTGCATCATATTACGAATTTGCCGTTGCATGAGTTCTTCGAGGCTGGTCTGATCCATCTTTAGTTGTTGCATCATTTCCTCAACAAACTTAGTCCCCTGCTCTGGATTAATTCGTCCTTCTTTGACCCATTGGTCTGTGATCTCTTGCACTTTCTCGGCAACCAGGGAGGTTGTCCCAACACCGATCATTAACAGTTGCTTCAGTAAATTATTATTCTCCATTCTCTTTTTTCTATTACTGTGGGTTGGCTAAAATAAACAAGTCTAGGGGAAGCTGAATACTGCCGAGGTCTTGTGATTCGAGATCGATATCCCATTGACTCATCATCCGCGACAGTAGATATACAACCGATGCAGACTCATTGCTGAGACTGATCATTGTTCATCCATCCTTGAGGACTGCAATCACCTCATCGCTGTACAGCTTTTTTCCCAATTATAGCAGGGGAGCGTGTTTCAGCCCCCCGTTTAATTAGTGTGTCAAAGCCTCCACCAGTGCATAGAACAGATCCTCAACAACCTGATGCCGAATCCTCCCTCTAACTTGACGATCGCGCTGTTTCTCCTTTTTCCCAGCCTCATAGATACTAAAGTCGGATCATAATCATCCCTGGCAAGTAAGTAATTAACAAGTGTTTCCTCAACGGCTGCAAAGCCGTGTTTTTTTACCAAGCTGAGAAGCCACATCACCTCGCAAGCAGCAAGTTGTGAAATTTGCGCGCAGCAATTCTCATTATGGAAAGATTTCTCTGGGTTTGAGCGATCGGTTGATTTGTTAACAATTGTACAACTGCCTCTGCGCAGGGATTGCAAAGACCCCCATTTTAAAAATGAGAATTGCTGATTTGCGCGTCAATCACTTGACGATTTGCGCCCAAGACCAGTATGATTGAGACGCTTGAAGACTGAAAAACAGAAATCTCGGTCTGTTGCTCGGGGGAAAAATCAAGCATAATTTGCATCCAAATTCTTACAATGTGTGAGAAGGGGAACGTACCGCCACGTTCCCTTTCCCCTTTTAAAAACGATCTAAAGCTTTCAAAAATTGATTCCAAACATCAACCGGGATGACAATAAAGCTGCCGCTACGGGTAATGCCCTGAAAGGATTCTCTGCGATCGCTAGGCAGGTTTGTGACCTTTTCTAATTGTTCAGTAGCTATTACCAGAGATACGGCTAAAATCCGATAATCAACGATAACGCTGAGTTTTTTTTGTCATGACTCGCAAGTGAACTTTCAAGTCCGTGCAGTGTCGCCCGCTCAAAAACAATGCCGAAAACAATGCACAATCAGAACGGGGACTTAGAGAATTTCACTTCCGAGTCACTCATCAGGGGAAACAGGGATTCAAGAAGAAGGCTTTTAATCCTTGCGGGGGAAATCGATTTAACCCCAGATTAACTGCTTTTTGGAGTAACATATCCTCAAGCTGCATATAGCTCGGACTTGTTACACCAAAATAACTTAAACACATCGCTAAAGAAGTGACATTACAAGCAGCATAGGGTTCATATTTATTATATAATTGACTACAATAAGGAAGATTCAATACATTTTTGATCATGCCACATTCTCCCAAACTTAATATCAATGAACGGGTGAAGTTTAAAGGATCAACTTGCTATATTAGAAAAATTGACAAATCAGAAAATACTTACTATTACGGTGTAGGGGAGACTCCTGATGGGCTGATTTTTGTCTCAATGATTAAAGAAAATGAACTGAGCCGAAGTTAGACTTAATCTCGCTCATCAATGAGCTTGTGAATGAGTTGCATTAATGCTGCGTCTCGCTCTGGCATCTCTGCAATAAGCTGTCTGTTTTGTTGAATTAACCTGAGTTCGGGATCAGGAAAGGGACAGGTAGTCAGCTGAAAATAGCGTTAAATCCAGCACCTGTCCTATGTCTAGTTTAGATGCATTGTTCTGCCACGTAGACGATTTCTGCAAGAAATTTGAAGTTCAATGGC
>CAYNXM010000286.1:0-41911 GCA_964401105.1 uncultured Lyngbya sp.
ACAGATTCATCCGAAGCAAATTTAGTTAAAACTTCCACACATTTAGGATTGCCAACAGAAGCTAATGCATTCACAATTGCCACTTGTGCTGCTATATTATCTGTGGTTTGAAGCGCTTCGACTAAAATATCAAAAGCGGCTGACCCCATTTGACCTAACGCCATGACCGAGGCAATATGAACTACAGGATTAGGATCATTAATTGCAGCTTTTAATCCTTGTAAACCTGCTTCTGGGAATGAGACATCAGGATAGTTAATTGCAATCTGAGCCAATGCCTTCGCTGCACTGCCGCGCACTGTCACATTCTCACTTTGTAACAACGATTCTACCACAGCAGGAATTGCATCAAACCCAATCACACCTAAGACTTTCACGGCGGCTCGACGATAAATCACATCCTCTTGGTCTAAAATACTAATGAGACGAGGAATCGTATTGCGATCGCGAGATTCAGCGATTTCCATCATAGCTCGCTCTCGTAGATGGGGATTGGGATGTTTCAGTTGTTCAAATAGAGAATCTGTTGTCATAGCCTGAGAAATTAAAAGTTAGATATATTTTAGAGTTAATTAATCGGGTTAGGCGAGTTGCTGAGTTGCTTTGGCTTGAATCAACCAGTCAGAGTCTGTCGCTGCAATTTTACGACCACTGGTATCACCGAGTGTTTCCAAAGCCATTAAGACCGCATATTTGAGATCCCAGATTTTGCTGTCTAAACAGGCTTTCAAAGCAGTAATAGCATTTTGGTCTCCTAATTCACCTAAAGCAATAGCAGCGGCTGCCCGAGACTTCTGAAACTGGGGTTGTGGGTTATTGAGCGCTTCAATTAACAAATCGTATGCTGGAGCGTGTTTCAACCAACCGAATAGCTTCACAACATGAAAATGGGCACCATAATCATTACAGGCTTCTTCAGCATAAGTGGCAAATAGTGCAGCGGGAGCCTCCTCTGGGTAGGCTTCTAATATAGTTTTACAAGCCAGATAACAGCGCCCGAAGTCTGTTTCGTATAGCCCCTGGATTAATGTGGGTAGGGGAGGCAATGTATCATAACGATGGACTAAATTTAAATCCTGTGGATGATCCCGTATGGTTTGATCTAGATGGGGTTGAATACTGTCAAAAGTAATAGCCTCCGCCTCTATTGCGGTTTCTGCTAACAGTCTAATTCCCCGCAAGCGAAAGATAATAGAGACAGGACATCGAGCAATTTGGGGAATTGCCCCGTAGTAATGAGCATTAATTAAATCTTGAATCGATAACCGCCGGGCTAATACACCGGGGTGCTGTAACATTGCCACGACTTTCTCCATTTGAGCCGTGTCACCTGTGAAATGATAAATGGCTGTGATAGCGGCGCTGGCGGTGGGAGGATCTGGATTTTCGCTAAAGGGACGAATCCGGTCTAAAGCGGGCTGATAATTCGCCTGCATTAACGTATGGATAATTACCCGATGGGTTTGGTTTGGTTTATCCAGTAATTGCGCCACATCTTCTAAAATAGCAGGATCCCTCGTGCCAATTTCTCCAATAGACCAAACCGCATTTTCTACTGTGTAACAATCTTCTTCGGTTAAACAGGTGCGAATTAAAGGTAAGGCTGAGGTTGCTTTTAACCGTCCTAAGGTTTCGATGGACTTACGGCGCACAATACGGTTATCCATGCTGGGATCATTGCGCTCGATTGCCCGCATCAGCGCCTGGATCGATTGCTGTGTGGGGAAATTCACCAGATGAGAGGCGGCAATGTAGCGAGAGTCTCCCTCATCGAGTTGATCGGGGGGAGTATCCAATAATGCGATCGCTTCGTCTTCTGTGAGGTCGAAGAGATTAAAAAACCGTTTATCCATTCCTATCGCAGTTGACAAACACAACGGCAAGCCTAGGAATTCTTCGCCATTACGATACCTCAAATCAGGTATTGCAATCTACCAAGCATTCCTAGACTTGCAACAGGGAATTGAAAATCACCCTGCAATTAGCTCACTAACCCGTCAGAGAGACTAGGATAGAGAATTGATGACGTAATCCAACATGGCGTTGTACTCAGTTAATGCTTGCTGAGACATATCGCGAGGAGCGCAACCCCGGTTACGAGCAAAGCGTAATGCTTCAACGTAAGGTGCAGTCGGCAGGTTTAATGCACGATAAACTTCACGTTGTCCAGCAATTCCCCACTCATCTAAGGGGCCAGTACCACCCACTACCAAGCTGTATTGGATTAGGCGCATATAGTGTTTGATGTCACGAGCACATTTGGCTTTGTAAGTATCGGTAGAGTTAGCCTGACCTGAGTCGTTGAGGTAAGGATACTTCTTAATGCAAGCATCATAAGCTTCGCCCGCAACTTTATCCAGGTTACCACCTAACTTTTCAGCCGCTTCTAAACGAGCAGATGAACGTTGGATACAACCTTGTACAGATTCTAAGTCTGAAGAGCTCGGAAAACGTCCTGCTGCATCAGCAGAAGCAATTGCAGTGGTTACAACAGATTTCATTGTTTATTATCTCCCAAATGATAGATTGTCAGTTGAATTGGTGTTCAGCAATACTAGACTTGAAGGAAGTCAACTAGCTGAGGGCAGCGATGACGCGATCAAAGTAGCCAGAAGCTTCAGAAACTAAGCTAGCGCAACGATCTTCAACGACAGGAGCGCCCATAATCCGCAGTTTGTCACCTGCAAATTTTTCGCTGGGGGTATCTTTAATGTGAGCTGCAGCTTGAGCTTTCATGATTTGAACAGCACGCACGGTGGAAGTGGCAGGAACACCGAGAGCTGCATAAGTTTCTTTTAAACCATTTAAGCAGCGATCGTCGAGAACAGAAGCGTCACCCGCGAGTAATGCGTAAGTGACATAGCGTAAGACGATTTCAGCATCCCGTAAGCAAGCAGCCATCCGACGGTTAGGATAGCAGTTACCACCAGCTTGGATTAAACCTTGGTTTTCGCAAATCATACCTGCAACAGCATCAGAAACCATGCAGCTTGCGTTACTGGCGATGGCATTAACCGCATCAAGACGACGGTTACCGTTTTTGATAAACTCTTTGAGGGCATCAATATCACCCACAGGGGCGGTACTGGCATCAGCAGAAACTACAGATCTTGAAAAAGCGTCAAGCATTGAGATCTCCTTTTATCTAAATTTAAGCAAAAGTGATTTTTTTGGGTTGTTAGCTCCCTTTGGTGTAGGTGACTAACCTGGTTTATAACCATAAAGGCAAAATGTGATTTCCGTCTCATTTCTGAAAAAGAAAGTTACAGTTTGTAATATTTTAGCGATTTAAGCACTGACTGTGGCTGATGTAGCATTTGTCAATCCCAAATTCATAAAATGTAACTTCACTTGATCATCTTTTGTTGACTCTAGCTTTTGAAATTTTCTTTGGCGATCAACTGTACAAATGGGGCATAGATGTGGGACAACAGAAATCTCAGCCCATTTTACATTACAATTTGTAACTTTCTTGCAGATAAATGAGACAGAATCTCAAGTTATTCCTTATCTTTGAGGGGAGTTTTAGTATCTTCTTGCAACTCTATGTTTCAGCCGTTTCTGCAATACCTAGAACAAGAACTGTTCAGTCGCTTTACTCTCAGCAGCCGACCGGTTCCCTCAGACTTGGAATTCAAAATCAGTCAACGGGGTAAAAATCCCGCCATGATTGAAAGCTGGTGTTATCAATGTCCCCAACTCCGCAAAATTCGCTACACCTACATTAACGCCGGGGAAACTGCCCAGATTTTCAATAGTGTAATTTATCCTAGCCATGAATACGATTTACCTTTATTGGGTATTGATTTTTTAGCCTTTAATCAGAAAAAAATTCTAGTGGTTCTGGATTTTCAACCCCTGTTTCGTGAGCCAGAATATATAGAGAAATACATTCAACCGATGGCACCGGTTCGTGAAAAATATAATGAGCTGGCACAAGGTTTAGAAATGAAATTTTATGATGCCAATCAGTATTTTTCCCCCTATCTATTATTTGCGAAAACTGATGCAGACACGGTAGTGAATCGTCTGTTTCCGGCTTATCAAGAATATATCCAGTTATATTGGCAACTCTTAGAACAAGCTCAACCCAATAGGGATCCTGCTGCTATGCAACGGATTGCGATCGCCCAACAAGATTACGATCAATATAGTGCCGAGCGCGATCCGGCATCCGGTTTATTTAGTAGTTATTTTGGTCACGAATGGTCGGAAAACTTTCTCTATAACTTTTTATTTGAAGACGCTACTCCAGTGGCGACAGCAACCGGACAAAAATAAGCTTAATTCGATACTCTGTTATGACGCTTTATCAACCCTTCCTAGACTCTGCGCTGACCCTGATGCAAGACCAACTCTCCTTGCAACCTTATCCCATTCCAGAGGGGTTTGAGCGCAAGGAAGCCACCACAGGGAAGGGAAAACGCCAAGAAACAGTCATTACCACCAGCTATGGCTATAAATCTCCAAAACTGAGACAAATTCGAGCAGCTCATGTCCAGGGGGGCAGTGCTTTACAAGTCCTCAACTTCGTTATTTTCCCCCAATTAAATTATGACTTGCCCTTTTTCGGTGCAGATTTAGTCACGTTGCCGGGGGGACATCTAATTGCGTTGGATATGCAACCGCTGTTTCATCATGCCGCTTATCAACAGAAATATAGCGAAGCTCTTTTGCCCCTATTTAAAAGCCACCAACAGCACCTGCCCTGGGGCGGCGACTTCCCAGAAGAAGCAAAACCCTTCTTTTCCCCCATCTTTTTATGGACTCGTCCTCAAGCAACAGAAGTTGTGGTTACACGAGTATTTGAAGCGTTTAAAGATTATCTACAAGCCTATTTAGATTTTGTTAATTTGGCGCAACCGATAACAGACAGTGCAAAACTAGAAGAGATTCTGCAAGCACAACGGCGTTACATTGCTTACCGCGCCGAGAAAGATCCCGCCCGAGGAATGTTTACCCGTTTCTATGGGGAGGAATGGACCGAAGAATATATTCATGGCTTTCTCTTCGACTTAGAACGGCATTTGACTTACTGTTAAAGCATGAAAGATGAACAATCAACTCAGCCCAAGAGCGAAACAATTAATCCCCAAAGCTAGAATTGTTAGTTTTGCCAGTTGGAAAGATTTATATAGCAATGAAGTGCTGCAAATTTTTCAGCAAGCTGATGATGAAGGACGCTATTTAACAGATGAAGATTTAGCCCAAATTCAAGCCCTTTCTTCCAATCAAACATTAGGAGTTGAACGAGCCAAACTATTACGAGAACAAGCTGATACACTGGTTTCTAACGCCCGTGAACAACTTCTAACCGCAATGCCTCAAATCACCCAACCGGGTGGCGGTCTTTACCCTCCTGCACGAGCTGAGGCCTGCTGGCGAGATTTCTGGCATTTCTTACGCTGCATCACCTACGGCATTGCTGGAAATAACCCAGAATTTACTAGTTCAGAAGGACTCAAAAATATGCAGTTACTCTATCAAGAATTGCAAGTTCCTCTTGATGCGATGATCTGCGGTTTAGAACATTTAAAGACTTACAGTATAGAGCAATTCTCCCCTGAAGAATCGTCAGGATTGACTCCCTATTTTGATCATTTAATAGATCGTCTCAAGGGTTTTTAGCCTCTGTAGGGTGCGTCAATGACGCACCCTACTTACAAAGAGATAATACCCCAGGCTGCCAATGCAACGGCTACGGTGATAGAAGCCAGAAAACCTGCGATCGCGACTGCACTCACTTGAGCAATAACTCGATAAGCTTTAGAGTAAGGGGGTTTCTGCCATTGCCAACGGTATTGAAGCGGCTGTTGATTTTGGAAATAGCCTAACGCTTCTAGTTGCTGACGATGATCTTCACCATACCGAGGCATCCGGGCAAAGGGCAACTCACCCTGATTTCGTTGAGGTAAAATGCGCCGACGCTGGTAGGGAACAATATCATCACCAAAGTTTTTCTGGTACTCTGAGCTATTGAGTAAGTCATCATTGACATCCTCCCGACGCCAACGTTTCACTTTTGGCGCGCGATTCCCAAACATCACTATTTGGGTTTCTGTTTCTGTCACTTTCGGGGTTTCGCACCTGCCTTAACAGATTTACTCTGTTCAGGTCTTACAGTCGCTCCACAGACTGACACGGCAAGCCCTGCCGCCAAAATATTTAGACTGGCGTTGATGTCTCGGTCGTGGTGAGTTCCACATTGAGGACAGCCCCACTCTCGGATATTCAACGCCATTTTTTCAACAATATGTCCACAACTAGAACATCGTTTGGAACTGGGAAACCAACGGTCAATCTTGATTAAGTCACGTCCGTACCACTCAGCTTTGTAGGTCAGTTGTCTCACAAGTTCTCCCCAGTTGGCATCGCTGATTGCTCTGGCTAATTTATGGTTTGTGACCATGTTCTTCACCGCCAAGTCCTCAACTACGATTGCTTGATTTTCACGTATCAGTTGAGTCGTTAGCTTGTGGGTATGGTCACGTCGAGAGTCTGCAATTTTAGCTTGAATTCTGGCAACTTGAACTCTAGCTTTTTCTCGGTTTTTTGAACCTTTAACTTTCCGGCTCTGGGATTTTTGAGCAAGTCTGAGCGAATTGTAAAGCTTGTTAAAGTGTTTCGGGTTAGGGACTTTGTCACCATCACTTGTTGTACACAGACTGCTAATTCCTAAGTCAATCCCTATCTGTTTCTTGATCTTGTTCAACTTGTGGTCGGTTGGGTCATTAATCCTCAGAGATACAAACCACCGTCCACTTGGGTCAAGCTTAACTGTTATGGTTGACGGTTCACAACCCTTGGGAAGTTGACGACTCCAACGAATGGGCAGAGGTTGCTTGCACTTGGCTAAGTAGACAAGACCTGCTTTGAACTTGAATGCCGACTTGGTAAACTCAGCACTACCACCGTTGCGTTTTTTCTTGAAGTTGGGATATTTTGCCCGACCCGCGAAAAAGTTTGTAAACGCGGTTTGTAAGTGCCTCAATCCCTGCTGGAGAGGGACAGAACTGACCTGATTTAAGAAGTCTAACTCCTCTAATGTTTTCCATCCCGTCAGCATCGAGGATGTTTGCTTGTAACTGATGCGCTCCTTTCTCTCATACCAGCCCTCGGTACGGGCTGCCAGTGCCTTGTTATACACCAAACGCACACAGCCCAGAGTTCTCCTCAACAGATTCTCCTGCTCAAGATTCGGGTAGCAGCGGTAGCGGTAAGCTTTTTCAACCATGCCTTACAGCTTACCACAAAATCTGTAAGTTGTTTTTTTTTGGGTCGCAATTCCTCCCGTCGCCAACGTGCCTTATGGCGCGGGTCTCCTTGCTCCCATTTTTGATAAAGCCGTTTAATCCCTTTGTAGCAATCACAATAGACCAAGACAGCTTTTCGCGATCGTTATAGACCCGACGACCTAACAGTCGCTGGATACACATCTCAACGAAGCGATAGTTATTGTTCACCTGAAAATTGCGTGTTACGAAGGGTTCAGAAGTGGCTAATCTCTGAATAAATTCCTTAACCGTAATCTGACCATTTCGCAGTTGAGATTCTAACGCCGTTTGACGGTTACTCGCTAACATTTGCTGTTCATGAAACACTTGGCGATAGGCTGCTTGAATGAGTGCATCCATTTCTAAAGGGGATAGCAAGGCTTGAGTCTGATAGATTCTGGGTTGTTCATCGCCTGGGACTTCAAATCCAACAACCCGTTGATTTTGACTGGTTGGGGAATAACTCAATAACGGAAGCGCCATATATCGTCTCCTTAATGTTTTGA
Organism: uncultured Lyngbya sp.; assembly: GCA_964401105.1. Taxonomy (GTDB): domain Bacteria; phylum Cyanobacteriota; class Cyanobacteriia; order Cyanobacteriales; family Microcoleaceae; genus JAAURB01. Next base: position 7,781 of record CAYNXM010000286.1, read on the forward strand.
TGGTTCGTTTTAAAAAGGTTTAAAATTCAGCTCGATCCAGTAAGCCAGTATTTTTACTCAGATCATTAATTGCTGATTTTAGGAGACCAAAACCATGATTGAGTAGCAATTCCTTTAAATTTGCAATAAAATGCAAGATTAATCTTTATTCTGTTACGTTTGAGGACATCCCAGACTGATGGCGGTATTGCAGCGAGTAAACGAATTCCAGGTGCCTAATTCTTGAGCAGGACGACTGCACAACTTAGCCCGGTCAGATTCTGTTAATCCTTGAACCCCAGTAAAATCTGCCCCTGCCAGACTTTGTAACTGTTCCCAACTCACCCCGGTGACATCAGCCCCACGCAAATCTACGCCTTGTAACTCTACGCCAATTAGTCGAGCATTGCGAAGATAAGCCCCTGTCAGAAATGCCCCTTGTAGGTTAGCCCCACTCAAGGCAGCATCTGCTAAATTGGCTCCGGTTAAGTCCGCACCGCTTAAATAGGCCCCCCGCAGGTTTGCACCTTGTAAATCAGCCCCTCTGAGGTTTGCGGTATTGAGATAAACTCCTCCTAGATTGGCTTTCGGCCCGACTGCCCCCGAATTTCGGTAATTATACCCTTCTGTCCAAATGGTTTGACTGTCATAAAGGGCCAGTTGTAAAATAGCCTCTTCTAATTGAGCCTGGTTCAGATTACACCCTTGCAATTGAGCCCGATTTAAACAACTTCCTTGTAAGTTAGCCTTTTGCAGGTTAGCCGATTGTAAATTTGCGCCTCGCAGGTCAGCTTTTTGTAAGTTAGCCCCCTCCAGGTTAGTCTGACTCAAGTTGGCAGCAATTAAAATAGTCCCGGTTAAATCAACACCAGATAACTCCATCTGGCTTAAATTAACCCCTTGTAAATTGAGACCCGCTAAACTTTTTCCCTGATTGAGAATTGCTTTAATCTCATCAGCAGAATAGGCGGTAAAGGAAAGACGAGCGGTAAAATTCATGAGACAATTAAGATTGAATAAACAAAAACAAATTTTAAAATGATGCTAACCTCACCCATGACAATGATGGATTTCTTTCGCCACAGTGAAGGAATATGGTTTTCTCAGCGCACCGTTCATCGGTTTGATTCTTTAGCAAATGAGTCGGGAGATTCTAACTTAATTATTAAAGTTCTAGACAACGATGATCCCCGAGTGATTGAAGTTTGTCAAGCACAAGGGGTTGATGTGGCTTTAGCCAAAGGCGGTGCTAGTTTTGGTTGGCAAGATAATTTAGAAGAGAAAGAACCTAACCCAAATTATGCTGCAATTTTAGTAGATATTCCCGATCAGCAAAACCCACGTCAGGGTAATTTTATCCGAAATCGGGGTTATGTTGAAGGCATTCCCGTGGTGAGTGCTTATGAGTTTGCCTCGGATGGAGTATTAACCATTAAAACAGAATACGATCGTAATCAAGGTCAGGAACGCTGTTGGTTTGTCACGGATAATTTCCGGGTACGTGTGAGTACGGTTAAGATGATGAACGGAGTCAATTTAATGACCTATTGTTCAGAACGACGTTGTGTTTCTCCAAACTTAATTAATGAATTAATTCAACAGAATCAGCAACGGGCTGCAACCGACGGGTTGGGCAAGCCCAAACATTTTCCGTCTTCGGCTTAGTTCAATTCAATTCTAGTTCAAAATTGATCCTCACTCTTAAAACTGAGGTTAAAAAGAATCATTAAATTTGGTATGCTTACAGCCATATTTAAACCAATATTGTTTTAAGTCATGATGGGGGGTATGTAGACTCGCTTTTGCTTGATGCAGCACGACCTGTCGGTGGTTTCCTATCCAAACTAGCCTGACGGGTTGCACAGAAATTAATGTTCCTCCTAAACTTTTAACACAGTCTTCAAATCGTTCAATTGCAGTATAATCTAATGTTTCAAAAATGAAGAAATTCCCAGAACAAATTAACTGTCGTCTGCGAATCCAAGCCTGCATTTTTTTACGGGCAATGGGGGGAAGCATTGTTAATTCGATGGAACTTCGTGAGCATAACTGTGACATTTTTCAAATTTTAAAGGGCCTGTTCGGGTTCCCCAAATCTGTTCATGGGTGTTAATATCCAGTCCTTTATCTAAACTGGAAAAGGTTTCTGCTGTCAGTTCAACCTGACTGACAAGATAGGTTTGATGACCGAGTTTTTCAATCAAACAATTCTTGCCTTCTACCCCACCTCGAAATAAATCTCCTTCCTGTTTAAAAATCATTGAACAGTGATAACGCCGTTCAATACAATCAGGAGTAATCGTCTTTAAAATCTCCCGTTCTCGTCCAGCTCCAGCATAAAGAATGCTATCTTTTAAGCTATAATTTTCAATATAAACTTGATTCTGTTGTTCAATAACACGATGAATCCCTTGTCGGTAAGGACTCCAAAGATCGTAGTCATAAGCTTGTTCAGAATAAAAGCCAATACCTGAAAAAAAATCAAAGGGCAAAGGACGAAAAAATACCCGAATATGAGGATACTCTTTAGGATTTTCAATTGCTTGTTTTTGATTGCTAAATTCTCCCGCTAGCCAGTGAGATAAGGTTAGCATTAATTGATTTTCAAGCATTAGGAAGATTTTAAAGTAAATGATGACTAAGATGGGGACAGAGAACGAATTTCCGAAGAATAAGAAGCGGTAACCACACCACTACCTGCACTGGTTTTAATTAAGGAAACCCGTAGCCGAAAATTGGGATTAATAAACCAAATTTTTTCCTCAGCCATTGCCCGATCATATTCCGTTTGCAGGATAAATGTTCCCTCTGGGGTGAGGTGATATTCACCGACTGCCGGAATGGTTTCAGCATAGCCTTGATCTCGCAGCAATTTTCCCGCTTTAGGATTGCCCCGATCGGGAATAGGGACTAAAATTGTAGTCCCCTGTATCACTTCAGATTCATCCCAATCCGACTCTCCCTCCCAACTCATCCGAAATGGATGAGTCGCCCGTTGTGGGTCAATTTCATGGGATTTACACAAATCAAGCACTTCAGGATCAGCATCGCCTAAGGGTACGATCTCAATTCTAGAGGTCACTTCTTCAAAATGACCAAACGCCAGATGATGAACACTCCGTTGCGATCGCCAGCAACCTAGGGAAGATTCAACAAATTGAGCAATATCCATGAAAAATTGAGTAGGGAGTGGGCAGTGGAGAGTAAAGAAGGGAGTGGGCAGGTGATCAAGGGATGATAAATTATGAATCACGAATAATCCATAATAGATGACTTCCTCATGGGTTAAACCACTCCCCCTAATCACAAATAATCAATCACGAATAATGATTTATACCTCAGTAATGCTGAGAATTTTACCACCCGTTTTCTGAATATTTTGAATTTTGGCAGACAATTGAGGATAACCCACTTCGTAAGTCTGATTACTGCGCTTAGCCAGGGTTGCCATTGCCCCTTTAGTGGCATTAATCCGGAATCGTTTATTCGTCGAACCCGTAACACCCACTGGAGAGGTGACGACTTTAATTTTCTGGGGCTGGTTGGCTGCTAGACTGGCAGTGAGTTTAGCTTTGCTGCTGCTATCACTGGTGGCAAATCCTCCGAGTAAAGAAATTGTGCGATTATAGTCATTATTTTTCGCCCCAATTTGGCTAGAAATACTGTAAGGGTAAGGAACAATATTTTCTCCAAATTTATCCAGATATTCATTGCTATCGATATAAGAATCAATTTCTGCAATGTAACCTTGGGTGTTGTATGTCTGAACGTGTTGAGAAACTTCAGCTTGGTCTAGGGGCGCACGACCCAGTAAATGCTTACAGTTTAACTCAATAAACCGATAGGCGGGATTCGCCTCAAAAAAGCGAGATTTGTAAAGATTGGACTGGGCAACCATTCTGACAAATTCGCGAACGGTAATATCTCCGTTACGCAGTAAAGATTCTCCACTGGTTAAACCCTGAGACTCCAGCAAGTGGGCATTCCCCAAAAGTTGTTTGTAAACAGCCCGAATAACTAACTGTAAGTCGTCTTCACTAGCATCTTGTCGGAGTTCAACAGGATCGTTGACGAAAGCTGCGGTTAGACTTGGCATTGTATTTCTCCTTGGTGCTTGTTTAAACAGTTTGATTAAAGGAGTAGAGGCAATTTCTGAGAAACTCTGCCTCTACTGTTTCTGGAGTTATCCTCCATTATGTGACATACATTAACTCAAGATCAGAATTTATCCCTTGTTTCAATTCCTCACTCTGGCAAATGACAAATGATTGACAAAAAAAATGATGACTAAGCCACTTCAGTAATACTGACAATTCTGCCACCTGCGCGATGAATGCGCTGAATTTGTGGAGTCATGCGATCGCCGGGAACGATATATTCCGTGTTACTCACCCGACGGGGACTATCAAACTTAGCGCCTTTAACCAAAATTTTGAAAGTCTTTTCAGTGGCATCTTTATAGCCTCCTAAACGGCCACCTTTGCTGGGTGAAACAATTTTATTCGGTGCGTTGCCCGCCACTTGATCGACTAAGCGAGATGCTTTAAAAGCGCTGTCTACCCCAGCATAGCCTTGATATAAAGACAGGGTTCGATTGTAGGCGAGTTGTTTACTTCCCACCTGAGTTTTAGCACCTTGATAGTAGGGGACAATATTGTCACCAAATTTACTTTGATATTCATCACTGTCGAGATAGGAGTCGATTTCTGCATCATATCCTTCTTCAACACAACGACAAATATGTTCAGACAGTTCTGCCTGACTCTCCGGGGCACGGCCTAACAAATGTTTAAAATTTAGTTCGACGAAGCGGTAGGGGGCGCAGGATTCAAAATAGCGACTGCGATAGAATTCCGACTTGGCAACGGCCCGAACAAATTCCCGTACGGTTAAATCGCCATTACAAAATTGAGATTCTGCACTGACTAAGCGTTCGCTATCCATGACGTGGGGGTTGCCCAACACTTGCTTATAAACAGCCCGAATAATGGTCGCCAATTCCTCGCCAGTACGAGACTGGGACAGTTCCATTGGTGCATCTGAAACTAAACTCATTCAATTTCTCCTTGAAATTATCGGTTGGATTGCAAAGGTTAAAAAAAATCAATTAAATTGCCACAGAGAACAAGAAAACTCACTTTCCTTATTCTCTGGGGGAGTCGTGAAACCTGAATGGTTCACGCTTTCTGTGACTATTGAATTAAACAGGAGTGATGCTAGAAATCACGCCGCCTTGTTTGTGAATGCGTTGATACTCTTGAGAAAGATCCTCAAATGGCACTAAGTACACTCGGTTACTGCGACGGAACTTCGATATCCGGCTGACTTTACCCGGTGAGCTGTAAGCTGTGACCTCAATCCGGAAGACCTTACCTTTATCACCGGCTCCAGCACCATGACGGGTGCGCGCTCCTTGGGGAGTGTCTTGGAAAGACCAGCCCCCTCCAACACTACCACCCGAAGGCGGAATTACAGCCAGAGGAGTTTCTTGGATGACATACTTATTGAGAACGGGTTCTTTGCCAGAAAGGCTACCCTTAAGATCGCTACTGGAAGCTCCTCGCAGCAGAGCAAACATATGGGTGAAGCCCACCATATTTTGTCCTGCTTGAGTTTTGTAGCCTCGGTAGTAGGGAACAAAGTTCTCACCGTAAGCGGTCTGATATTCATCGCTGTCAAGATAAGAATCAATATCAGCCTCATAACCAGAGTTATCTAGAATGGTGCTGTGCATTCTCATCTCTTCTAAGCCATCTGGGGCACGGCCGAGAAAATGCTTAAAGTTGAGTTCGGTAAAGCGATAACGGGGACAAGACTCGAAAAAGCGAGAACGATAGAGGTCTGACTTCGCTACAGCCCGGACAAATTCCCGTACACTCAATTCTCCCCGTTTGAACTGAGATTCAGGGACAGTAGCCCGTTCGCTTTCCATCACATAGGCATTGCCTAAAATTTGACGGTAAACGGCAGAGATCACTGTTTCTAGGTCTTCGGCTGAACTTCCTGGAACACATTCTACTGGTGGTGTTTCTTCAAACAAACTGACTCCCAGCGAGGAGGCTGGTCCAAATACCATTGATTAAAGTCTCCTGAAAATTCTGAATAATTTTTAACATTCTTATATACTTTTATGAGGCTGATTGATATAAAGAAATATAAATATTAACAATTATGAAGCGTTTTGATGAAGAAATGTAAATTTAGTTCAGATTAGCGATTGTTGAGTGAGGCAGAAGTCAATGATTATGGTAGGGTGATGAGAGTTATATCATCTTTATGTGAATATACAATCAACCGATTGCCCCAGAGGCAAAAGGGATATTGCTAAGTTTTGCTCGGGGTTCATGAGAACTTTAGCAAGCACAGAATCAAAATTTTTAATCAATAATCAGTTAGGACAAAGTTTAAGATGGCTGAAACTTCACCCAACTCAACTGTCAGTGCGGAACAACCCGTTAGTGCTGAAGAATTAGCAGCATTAATTGCAGAGTTTGAACAATATCGGGAGCGGTTGATCGGCGAAACCACAACCACTGCTCAGCGGGCGAAACAGTCCCAGAAAAAAGCAATGGCCAAGATTGAACCCGAATTGGCAAAAATTGAGGCAGCCCTTCAGCACCTCCGCCAGCGGCAACAAACCCTTGATTAATCATAATACGATTCGTTACCGTTCGATGTCTAACTCTAACACTCAATCTGAGAATGATTCGGTTCTGCTGTCTCAGGCAGAAACTGACGATCTCCTCGAAACAGTCTCTGAACAAATTGCCCTCGATACGTTCGACTGCAATGACTCTGCGCTTTTGCAGCGTTTGGTTGAATGTTTAGGAGATCCTCGCGGTATGACCCGGTTGAGTTGTGCCCAGATCTTAGGCAAAATTGGTGAACCGGCAACCCCATTTTTGTTAGAAGCTTTAGCCCATCATGATAATGTCGTCGTTCGTCGGGCGGCGGCCAAAACCATCACCTTAATTGCCGACAGGCGGGCCATCCCTCAGTTACTCCACTCTTTCCTGAATGATGAAGATACGGTGGTTCAAGGCTCATCTGTGGGGGCATTGGCACGCATGGGAGAGGCGGCTGTCGTCCCCTTATTGGAGATCTTAGAGTCACCTGAGATCCCAGAAAGCACTAAAGGCCATGCAGCCTGGGCATTGTCGTTTATCGGATTACCTGCTAAAGGGTATTTGTATCGGGCGATCTCAAATGACTCAGCAGCGGTTCGGGCTGCCGTTGTGGGGGCGATCGCCAAAATTGCCGACGAAGAACCCAGTCAAGAACTATTTGATATTTTAGTAAACTCTCTATCTGATTTTGACTCAGATGTACGATGCGAAGCCGCTGCTGTCTTGGCTAACCTACGTTATCAAGCTGCAATTCCTAATCTGATAGAGTTACTCCATCATAGTGATTCGGAAGGCCGCAGATCGGCTGCTTTGGCTTTGATGAAGATGGGCGATCCGGCTGCAGTAGAACCGCTTCAAACTGCTTTAAACCAAGAATCAGAACCTACTGTTGAGTCTATCATAAATTTAGCGATTTCTCAACTGCAACCATAAGTAGAGACGTTATATATAACGTCTCTACAAAATATATAACGTCTCTACAAAATATATAACGTCTCTACAAAATATATAACGTCTCTACAAATTCCTAGAATTTAAACAGTATTTGCTTTAGCGGTATTACTCTTCAATATCCCATCTTCCATGTGAACAATTCGATCCGCCACATCCAAAATTCGATTATCGTGGGTGACAATAAAAATAGTACAATTTTGTTCTTTTGCCAATTTCTGCATCAATTCCACCACATCCCGCCCCGACTTACTATCTAATGCCGCTGTGGGTTCATCGGCTAGAACTAACTGAGGATGACTGACTAATGCCCTAGCGATCGCCACCCGCTGCTTCTGTCCTCCCGAAAGGTTATCCGGGTAATAGTTCAAACGTTCACCCAGACCTACTAAATTCAGCATATTAGCCGCCATTTCCTGCATTTGTGTCAGGTTGTACTGAGGATGAACTTCTAACCCCATACGGACGTTATGCAGCGCCGTCAAACTGCCATGTAAATTATGGGCTTGAAAGATATACCCCGCCCGCCGACGTACTTGCACCAATTGTTCAGAAGTTGCCTGACATAATTCCTGTCCTAAAAACTTCAAACTCCCTGACTGTACTGTTCTCAACCCTCCAATCAGTGTTAACAGCGTTGTTTTTCCTGAACCCGAAGGCCCCGTCATAATGATAATTTCCCCTGCGTTAATCTCTAAATTAATATCAAATAAAGCCTGTTTGCGCTGTTCTCCTTCCCCAAAAAAGTGATCGAGATGTTGAATGGAAATAACAGATTTATCAGTCGTTTTAGTCATCATTTTTTGAACTCAGCCTCTTTGTGTCTTTATGCTTTCTTGTACCCACTTGAAGAAAGATTACTCCACCGCCTGCGGCACCTCCCCGAACTCGCGGGGAGGTTGGGAGGGATAAAGCTGTATAGAAATAACAGAATTACTCGTATTTTTAATCATCATTTTTTAACTAATCCTCTGAAGTACTACCCCACCGCCTGCGGCACCTCCCCTTGCCAAGGGGAGGTGGGGAGGGGTAAATCCGCCGAATTAGCAGATTGTAATTTTTGTATTGCAATTTCCCCAGAAAAAATACACATAATTAATCTTAAAATAAACACCATATAGCAACTTCAAGAAAGATGAGATCACCCCCTGGGGCACATCCCCTTTGTCAGGGGAGGCTGGGAGGGGTACATGGAAGGAGTAAAAAGTGATATTAAAACATATCCGCCGGATCGGCAGATTGTAATTTTTGTGTCGTAATTGCCCCAGAAAAAATACACATAATTAACGTTAAAATAAATACCATTATTGCCCGTGAGACAGTCATATAAATTGGTAATGCCGTAGCTTTAGCGGCGAGGTGATATAAACCCATGGGTAAAACTACTCCCGGAATAAATCCTAAGAAGGCTAAAATAATCGCTTCTTCAAACACAACCGCTAATAAATATTGATGTCGATAACCCATCGCTTTAAAAGTGGCATATTCTTGTAAATGAGCACTGACATCTGTGGATAAAATTTGATAAACAATCACCACACCGACTATAAATGCCATTGCTGTTCCCAATGTAAAAATAAATCCAATCGGGCTTTCTTCTCGCCAAAATTTCTGTTCATCTTCTATAAATTCTGCCATTGTCATCACTTCTACATCTTCCGGCAGATGGGTTCTTAATGCTTCAGTGACCGCAACAGTATCGTATCCAGGTTCAACATGAATTAATCCTAAACTGACACTACCAGCCTCTCGGCGAGGAAATAACATTAAAAAGCTTTGATCGCTGGTCATTAAAATCCCATCTGTACCAAAAGAAGCCCCTAAAGAAAATAATCCTTTGACTGTAATTGTCCGTCTTTCTGCTTCTGTAGATACCCAATTGCCTTGAGTCACTTCCGCAATTAATTGATCATATTCACCGCGAGAGGTGCGATCAAATAAGACTGTATCTGGTATTTTAATTTGATTAAGCTGTTGATTTAATTCGGGTAAATCAAACGCTTGATAATCTGGATCAAACCCAATTAATTGTAATGAATTATCTTCTCGAGTTTCAGGGTTTTTCCAATTTACTGTTCGAGAATAAAATGCATGAGCCGATTTGACTCCCGGAATATCCATTGCTTGGTATAATCTTCTTCTGGCAAAAGTAGATAAATTCTGGGTATTTTTTGCCTTCGGACTCACTAATACAATATCTGCATTTAAAGCACCGCGAATTTTCGTATTACTCTCATACAGAGATTCCTGAAATCCCAATTGCATGAACATTAAAACATCAGCAAAAGCAATTCCAGCGATCGCCACTAATAAGCGACCTTTATTATGAGTCAGTTGTAACCAACCGAGAGAAGTTCGTCGTTGTAACTGTTGTAAAATTTTCATTATAATTCCACTACTTAAATCTGTATTTAATTAATATCCCTATAGCAAGATTGCCCTTTCCCTATTGCCGATCGCAAGCTTGCGTAGCGCTACAATTCCACCTCTACTTCTACTTGTAAGTTAGTAAATTGTGCAGCAATTTGATTGGAATTCTGATCTAAACGTACCCGCACTTCAATTACTCTTGCGTCAATATTTTCACTGGGATCAGTATTAATCACACTTTGTCGTTGAACTTTGCGATCAATTTGTTCAACTGTTCCTGTTAAAGTTTGCGGTAATGCTTCACTGGTAATATTCGCGGTTTGTCCGATTTTAATATTCTGAATATCACTTTGATAAACTTCTGCGATCGCATACATTTGTTGAGTCTGTCCGATCTCAACTATCCCTTCTGAAGCTATCACTTCCCCAGGGCGAGTATGAATATCCATGATGATCCCATTTTGAGGCGACTTCACATAAGCCCCGTCTAAATTCACCTCTGCTTGTTTAACTGCTGCCTGCGCCCGATCTACCTCGGTTTGCGCCAATTGCACATCGACCGGACGCACTTCTGCTAAACTCTCTAACTGCGATCGCGCTTGATAAATTTGTTGATTTCCAGTGTTTTTAATCCGATCTAAAATCACTTCAGCTTCGGCAATTTGCTGAGTATAAGTCCGATTAATTCTGTCTAAATTTACCTCGGCTTCGGCAATTTGTTCTGTCGCGGTGCGGTTAATTCTATCTAAATTTGCCTCGGCTTCAGCCAGTCGCTGACGAGTGGTTTCAGCATCCAATCGCTTACTATCAAATAACGATTGAGAAATTGCCCCAGTATTGTATAACTGTTGGTAACGTTGATATTCAGCTTCAGCATTATTCAATTCTGCTTTAATTTTACTAATCGTTGCCGTTTGGGCGCTACGTTCTCCTTCCCATTGTGCGTTTAACCGACTGATGGTGGCTTGTTGAGCGGCGCGTTCCCCTTCCCATTGCGCCTGCAAGCGTTGAATATTCGCAATTTGAGCCGCTTCGTCTCCTTGCAGTTGCGCCTGTAGACGGCTAATTTGAGCGCTCTGAGCGGCTATGTCCCCCGATTTAGCCCCGGCTTTAACTTGGGCCAGACGGGCCTGGTTAACCCGTACATCTTCTTTTGCTTTATCTAACTCTGCTTGGAGGCGATCGCGGGAATCTAAAATCGCGATGATTTGCCCTGCTGTAACTGTATCTCCTTGTTTAACGAGTAATTCCGCAATTCGGCTTTCCTGGGTTGCTGTGGAGGCATTGAGGCGAATCACTTCCCCATCCGGTTCTAAGCGTCCTAAGGCTGTTACGGTGCGAATTTGGCGGGTAACAGTGGTGATTTCGGCAACTTCAGTTGGGGTACGAGTGGGGAGATAAACCGCAATACCTCCAGCCCCTAACAGAACAACTATTGCGATCATTAACCAATTACTACGGAAATTTTGATCTACTCTGGCAGCATTTTGCATAAGAGGCACTCCTTTAACTCTAATGTTTAACTGAACCGTTTAGTCTAGGCTGAAGAAACTATTGCGATCGCTGAATAATTACCACTCCCCTTTAACGGAACCGTTTAGTTTGCTTACTAAACAGTTTAGTTAAAATAAAAGAAATCGTCAACTTACTCAAAGCGAATGAAATCGTCAAACCTCAAAGCCTCCTCCCGCCGCAGTGATAAAGCTGAAGTGATTTTAGACGGGGCAATGCAAGAATTTATGGCTTCCGGGTATGCAGCGGCGAGTATGGATCGTATTGCGGCAGCGGCTGGGGTATCGAAACCGACGCTATACAACTATTTTCAGGACAAAGAAAGCTTATTTATCGCGTTGATCCAAAAATTAGTCCAAAGCAAATTTCAGCATTTGTTTACGCCTCAACAACAGCGTCCTGCTATTCCCGCTGGAAGTGAAAAGATATTCCTACGTCAGTTAGCCGAAAGAATTGTGAACAATACCGCCAATGAACCCCAATTTCTGGACTTTATGCGGATTATTTTAGGAGAATCTGGGCGATTTCCGCAACTGGCCCGCAGTTTTGTCCGTACAGTTGAGGCTACAGCATTTCAAGCTATTATTCATTTATTTGCTAATTCTACTGAATTGCGAATTAAAGATCCAGAAGTGGCTGCCCGGATTTTTGTTGGGACAATGGTTCATTTTATCATTGTTCAAAAGGTGTTACATGGCGAAGATATTGTGCCGATGGAAAGCGATCGCCTCATTGACGGTTTGATTGATTGTTTAACGCAATAAAGACCGGGTGTGAATAGTAGGGGCGCAACGCTTGCGCCCTTGCTTGCTGAAAGCAGAATTAAACGGATAATCTGCTGGCAATTTTAGCCCCTGCTACAATGAGTAAACCGATAATTAAACTGGGTTCAGGAATCTCTTGATTCGGTGTTTCTATCTCAGTTTGAGCGACTTTAATTTGAAAAGCAAGTTGAGATTGTTCAGGTGGTAAACCTTGCCAGGACATTGTAGATGTTCCGGTTAATTTAAAGCGATTCATCACATCAGATATCCGGAGAATATCTAATCCTCTAGTTTCAGCGATTGCATAGGATTGTTCATCTAAAGATATATTATCTAGGGATAAATCACTCACCGCTATAGAACTTCCCAAATCAACAGCCCGAGTCCGAATAAAAATATCGGAAAATGGATCGTTATAATTGTAATTGAGTTGGCGTTCGCGTAGCGTGGCGTCAGCCGTATCGCCGACAGTAAATTGAACTAAATTCACATCCGGATCATAAGATAGTTCAAAGTTTTCTGTAACTCCATTTTGCCAGTTAAATTGTTCTGTAATTTGCGGATTTCCTGGATCGAATTCATGTAAATTCAGTTCATGGGTTGTGACTCCACTGCCGTCACCAATGCGTCCTTCTGCGACAAAAGCAATATCTTGCATCAGCGCATTCATTTCATCATCAGAACTAAGATGAGTCAGAGTAGCAGCAGAAACTGAAGAAAGGTTTAAGCCGAGTAAAGTTAAAGCCGTCGTGAATGTGAAAGAAACGAATTTCATGATTCTATATGCTGCACGCGAAGATTAAAAACTAGATTTTTCGTTAACTGATAACAGAGGCTTTGTCTGCTTTTTTTCGACGTTTTAGCTGCCAACCAAAACCGAATAAACTCATGGCTATTATCGCTGTATTTGTTCCGGGTTCAGGAACAGGTTTAGGATCGGGTTGAGGAGGAGGAGGAGGAAGAAATAATCCTGCCATTGCTGTTGCATCGTTATTACATTCTAAGATTAAACTGGCAATAAAATCTCCCGACGGTAGCAGTGATTTATCAAATTTAAACCCAAATAATTTATTTCCAGAAGCAAGAAAATTACTAGAATCAAATCCAGCACTAATTAACTCATCCTCATCAAGTAAAGTAATATCTCCAATTTTATTACCTGAGTCAATCACATTAGGAATTAAAGTTTCAGGAATAGTCAAATCACCTTGCTTAGTATAGGGATCATAGTAAGAGTTATCCCAATCTAAGTTTCCCATTGTTGCTGAATTTGAATTATCCGTTAGAGGTTCAACACCTCCTAAATTATGATTATATAGGTTTGACCACCCGTTATTTTCAACTACAACACTCTTAGCTTTTACTGAGTTATAAACTCCAATTTCAGACGCGCCAGAATCATTTTCTTCGGCAAAACGAACCGCAAATAAACTTGCAGAATCACTGGCTGCTTTAAAACTGCCTAAACCTGAAAAGTCAAAGAATAAATCTCCATGACCGACATTACCAGAAAAGTCTCCATAAAAAGGTCCTGTAAATCCTTCTGACGGTAAATTGGTATTAATACCAACCCAAATATGATCGGCATCTTCTTTAATTCCAGTACCGTATATTTCATAAATTGTTCCTCCAACTGTATAGTTTCCATTTGGAAGACGACGAATACTATCAGCATCAGAATCACTTGTATAATTCCAATCATTAATTAAAGATTCTGCTTGAGCCGGTTGAAGAGTGATTAAACAACTCAAAACAGAAAAAGTTAGACAAACAAGATTACTTTTAAATTGAATCATGGTAAATGCCCTCTGTTAAAGATTGTGAAAATGAGAATGAATGAAACTTCTACATTTTTACTTTCAATATTATTAGCAGTACACAAATATAAAAGTCAAATTTTAAGCAAAAGATTCACAACAATAGATTGTGTATCCTAATAAATATAATATTTAGTATAAACACTGAGATAAATGTGTGTATTCCTGTGTATCCTTGTGTATCTTAATCTTTTTGCCAGGGTGAAAGTGATGAATCAGCAGGATATCAATCAAATATTTGATAATCTAACAGCTAGAAGAAGAGAAGTATTAGAACTATTTCTAGTAGGAAAAACAGATGAAGAAATAGCTAAAGATCTTAATATTGAAAAATCTACAGTTAGGAAACATATTCAGATTATTTGTAAACAATTTGAAGTTAAAGCTTTACCGGGTAGCCGTTGTAAGCGTCCTGAGTTGATGAAGTTATTTCAAGAATATAAACCAGAATTAGTAAAAAATAATAAATCGGTTAATCACAATAAAATTATTGAAACAACTGAGGCTATTACTTCTCGATGTGACTTTGTAAAGTCGGCGAATTATATCAATACAACATCAGAAAATAATAATTATTCTAATTTAAATCAACGGGGAATTTGGATACCCAATTCTCGGTGTCGAAATATATGGGGGCGACATCAGTTTATGAATCAATTATTATTCCATTTGAATGATAAAAAAGAATTGCCTATTCTGGCTGTTTGTGGTGGTGCTGGTTACGGTAAAACAGAAGTCGCAAGGAAGGTTGCTAAAATTGCACTTAAAAATAATATCTTTGACGATGTTTTGTGGATAAAAGCAAGAGAGATAGAGTTTTTGGATATTCCGAATAGTCAGTATCAGAATAATAAATTACTCGATTGGGATCAGTTTATTGATGAAATCGCTCATCAGTTAAATGGTTGTTCTAGAAAGCAGGTGACTCAACAGATGAAAGCAGAAAAAATATTAATTGTATTAGATAATGCTGAGACGGCACAGATTGATGAAATTTTGAGTCAGTTAATTGAGATATTGAATCCAAGTCGGGCATTAATTACCAGTCGAATTAAAACTACGGCTCCTTATATAAATTTAATTGATATTCAGGGTTTAGACAAATTTTCTTCTTTTAAATTACTACAAGATGAAGCAGAAAATAGAGATATTCCTGTATTAAAAAAAGTGAGTCAGAATTACTTCAATCAAATCCATCAATTATCTTGTGGTGCGCCCTTGGCTTTACATTTCATTATAGGAAGAGTACAAAATGATCGAACACTGGAACCTGTATTATCAGCTTTAGAAGCAGCCAGTGGAGATGTGGAAAAGTTCTATGAATTTTCTTTGAAAATAGCATGGGATAGTATGAGTGAAGTGACAAAAAATATACTACGCTACATGGGTGATGCTGACGCGAGTATAACATGGGAAGAGTTATCTTATATTAAACAAATACAAGAGTTAGATTGGAATACTGCACGACATCAGCTAAAAAGATGGTATTTACTTGAGGATGAAATAGATGTTAAAAATAATATAAGATACAATATTCATCCTTGGGTAAGACGTAGCTTACGGAGTAGATTAATTGATCGGTGGCAATCTTCATTTTCTGAACTTGAAAATATTATAAAATTGATGCTGGATATTTAACTGAAAAATATAGTAAAAATGAGTTTAGATTTAACGATACCGGAAAATAGGAAAAATATTATTCGGAAAATTCAACAGTTACAATCATTTTGTATTGCTCAAAATAGCAAACAGGCTTTTGAATTGCTTTTTCAAGCGTGGGAAAAATTTAGCGATCCGTTATGGTTTTTCTGTTATTGGCATGATTATCTTAAATGTGGTCAATTGATTTTAAAAGCGGCTCAAGTGCATCAAAATACTGAGGTAGAAGCACAGCTTTTAAGTGAACTGGGTTGGCTTTACATGGAATGGGAAGAGTTTGCTAAGTCTCAAGACTACTTGACTCAATCTTTGCATCTTTACCAATTGAGTAAAGAACTTAAAAAAGAATGCAGATTATGGCGTTATTTAGGTGTTTTATCTGATCGTCAGAAGCATTATAATCTAGCTCTTGATTTGTATCAACAAGCAATTAATATCGTTGAAGAATACTATAATTCAGAAATATTTGATGAACAGTGGGCGTTTCAATTGGCTGAACTTCCGAATTTAATCGGTATTACCTATTTAAAGTTAGGTCAAATTCAGAAAAGCGATCAGCAATTACATTTATCCTTAAAACAGTACCAATTATTAGGAGAAAAATGGTATTATTATAAAGCAGATCCTTTGCTCAACTTAGGAAAATTATATTTTAAGAAAAAAGATTACACACAAGCTAAAATTTATTATCAAGATTGTTTGAAATTGAGTCAAAAAATTAGCCGGAATGATACAATGGCTGATGTATTAATAAAAATGGCAGAATTAGCTGAAATAGAAATTGATTACGAAAAAGCGATTCAATTAGCCAGTGAAGCGGAATGTATTGCGGGGATTGAAATTAGAGTAACCCGCGATCGCGCAGCAACTTATAAAGAAAAATTATTACAGCATAGAAGTACACACCGCTAAACCTGAAGCGATCAATCGTAACTGAAGTGCTGTATTAATGGTAAGCTAAAATTGACATCTAAGCTTATCTGTCAACTGTCAACCGTATCTATGCCTAGCTTTTTACTGGAAGTCGGAACCGAAGAATTGCCTGCAACCTTTGTCGAAACGGCAATCGATCAATGGAAGGATTTAATTCCGACCACATTAAAAGAACAATTTTTGGCTTATGAGTCTGTACAGGTTTTGGGTACACCGCGACGGTTGGCAGTCTTAATTACGGGTTTACCAACGCAACAAAGCGATCGCGAAGAAGAAATTAAAGGGCCACCCGCGAAAGCGGCGTTTAAAGAGGGTAAGCCGACAAAAGCAGCGGAAGGGTTTGCCCGTAAACAAGGTATTAATTTAGAAGATATTGAAATTCGACCGACAAAGAAAGGGGATTTTGTCTTTGTGGTTAAGCAAATTCCAGGTCGGAAAACGGCTGATATTTTAACGGAATTAGCCCCGGAATGGATTACGAAACTAGAAGGTAAACGGTTTATGCGTTGGGGAGATGGTGAGTTACGCTTCCCCCGTCCGATTCGTTGGTTAGTGGTGTTATTAGATAATGAAGTTTTGCCATTTTCTATTGTCAGTGGTTCAGAGAAAGTGGAAAGCGATCGCACAACGCAAGGTCATCGTGTTTTACATCCAGAACCGATTCAAATTAACACCGCAACGGATTATGTGAAAACGCTACAACAAGGCTTTGTTGAGGTTGACCCGCAAACTCGTTTACAAACCATTGAACAGCAGGTAAAAACAGCGGCAGAAACGGTATCGGGTGAGGCGGAAATCCCGACAGAATTATTAGAAGAAGTGGTAAATTTAGTGGAATGGCCGACGGCAGTTGTAGGAACGTTTGATGCAGACTTTTTGAATTTACCGCCGGAAGTGACAAAAACTGTGATGGTAACACATCAGCGTTATTTCCCTATTTTAGAAACAGATAAAAATACTGAATTTAGTTTAAAGCCTTATTTTATTACGGTTTCTAATGGCGATCCGGCGAAATCGGAGATTATTGCAGCGGGAAATGGTAGGGTAATTCGGGCGCGGTTAGCAGATGGTCAGTTTTTCTATCAAGCGGATTTAAAGAAACCGTTAGAAGACTATTTGCCGGAATTGGAAACCATGACGTTTCAAGAGGATTTAGGTTCGGTTCGGGATAAGGTTAATCGGATTATTCAGGCAGCAGATATTATTGCAAAACAGTTAAATTTAAGTGAAACAGAACAGCAAAATATTCAACGCACTGCATTATTATGTAAAGCGGATTTAGTCTCGCAAATGGTGTATGAGTTTCCTGAGTTACAGGGAATTATGGGAGAGAAATATGCCCGCGCTAAGGGAGAAGATGAAAGTATTGCCAAAGGCATTTTTGAACATTATTTACCCCGAGGTGTAGGAGATGATTATCCGACCACATTAACGGGGCAAATTGTTGGGTTAGCAGATAAATTGGATACGATTGTTTCGATTTTTGGTTTAGGAATGATTCCCAAAGGATCGTCCGATCCGTTTGCATTACGACGGGCAGCTAATGGGATTATTAATGTGACTTGGAATGCTAATTTACCGATTAATTTAGAACAGCTTTTAGAACAGTTGGCAACTCTATTTATTCAAAATAACGATAAAGCAATTCAAGATTTAAAAACACAGTTATTTGATTATTTCTTACAACGAATTCGGACATTATTACAGGATGAAAAAGAAGTCGATTATGATTTAGTAAATGCTGTTTTAGGAGACAATGATCCAGAATATACACAAAGGGCATTAAAAGATATATTAGATGTGCGCGATCGCGCTTTATTCTTACAACAAATCCGTAATGATGGAACCTTAGATAAAATCTATGAAACCGTCAACCGTTCAACCCGTTTAGCCAAACAAGGGGATTTAAATACCGTACAATTACAGCCTGAAAATATAGTCGATCCGAGTTTATTTGAAAAGTCATCAGAACAAGGTTTTTATCATGCTTTAATTGCCCTTATTCCTAAAACAAAAGCAGCCCAAGAAACCCGGAATTATCAACAATTGATTGAGGCGTTAGTAGAAATTGCACCCACAGTTACTCAGTTCTTTGACGGGGAAAATAGTGTTTTAGTCATGGATGATAATCCAGCTATTCAAAAAAATCGTTTAAATTTACTCGGATTATTACGAAATCATGCTCGTGCGATCGCAGATTTTGGTGAAATTGTTAAGGGTCAGTAACGGTATAATTTTATAGCAGAATAACTTTTATTCCTAAGCTTAACTTTCTCTTTTTCAAGATGAATAATTTAACGATTAAAGTTGTTAATTATGCTATGGCAAAATCAGCTATTCAAATGATTCGGCATCAAGTGTTTGAAGTCGAACAAGGGGTCAATCATGAATTAGAATTTGATGGGCAGGATAACACTGCACAGCATTTATTAGCGTATTGGGATGAAAAACCAATTGGCACTACTCGTATTCGCTACTTGTCTCCTCAGACTGCTAAAATAGAACGCTTAGCTGTTTTACAGAAGTTTAGAGGCAAAGGAGTTGGGATAAAATTAATGAA
This sequence comes from uncultured Lyngbya sp., assembly GCA_964401105.1. GTDB lineage: Bacteria > Cyanobacteriota > Cyanobacteriia > Cyanobacteriales > Microcoleaceae > JAAURB01. Next base: position 26,952 of record CAYNXM010000286.1, read on the forward strand.
AACTGCCTTAGAAACAATTCATCAGACTTCTGTGACTGAAGTTATTGTTCATGCTCAAGAATATGTGAAAATATTATATCTTAAACTGGGATTTAAAGGAGTTGGAGAACGTTTTTATGAAGCAAATATTCCTCACGTTAAAATGATTTATACCCCTTCAGAGATGTTGAAATAGACTGAAATCCTTAAGTCGAAAGAGAAATAATAGAGTAAAATATCTCTCTTCAGAGAAATATAAATATTTTCAATAAAATGTCAAGTGTTATTGAGGTCGTGAAAACCGATCTGAATCATTCTTAATTTTGTTCTAAGAGTTCGCTAAATTGAACATAAAACCTACAATTTAAACTTGAGATCAATGCCAAGTCAGACAGACGGAAACACCCCCCAAGATGCAGAAATGCCCCCTACACCTGCTAGATTATTGTTAGTAGATGATGAACCTGGGTTACGGGAAGCAGTACAACTTTATCTCGAAGATAGTGGCTTTACTGTTGATGTAGCCAGCAACGCCCGTCAAGGTTGGGAATTACTCGAACAAAACTTACCTGACTTAGTCATTAGTGATATTATGATGCCAGAAGTAGATGGTTATCAATTCCTAGCAAAACTGCGTGAAGACTCTCGTTTCAAGACTTTACCGGTTATATTTTTAACAGCAAAAGGAATGACAACCGATCGAATTCAAGGGTATCAAGCCGGTTGCGATGCATATATTTCTAAGCCGTTTGACCCTGAAGAATTAGAAGTCATTGTTCAAAATTTATTAGAACGTCGGGCTGCAATTCAAGCCAGTAGTGGTGAAGGTAGCCCTGATATTACTGCCTTAGCGGGTCAAATTGCCCGAATTGAAAATATGTTAAAAGGCAAAACAGGAATTACTCAAACACCACCGCCGATTAAAATTGATTTAACCCCGCGAGAACAAAGTGTTTTAGATTTAGTTGCCCAAGGACTAATGAATAAAGAAATTGCTCGTAATTTAGAAACAAGTGTTCGGAATGTAGAAAAATATGTCAGCCGTTTATTCACAAAAACAGGAACGAATAGCCGAACCGAGTTAGTTCGTTATGCCCTTGAACATGGGTTAACAAAGTAATAAAAATCTTGCTTTTCAATATCAGATTAGCTATTGTTATTGACTGATTATTGTCTGCCTAAACCCCTAGGACTATTGCCGTAAACCCTAGGAAAAAACCCTATAAGGTTGAGGAAAGTATGCAGTAAATTTACTTGAAGATAACAAGTTTTGATCCGTGATATCACGTACATTTGACAGGGGGTTAAGGTACAGGTTAGGCTAAACATAGAATAATACTCAAGCTACTTTTGGTTCTCACCTAGTCATAATATTTTCAATCGAATCAAATAGTTGATATTAAACCTTTAATCAAATTGCTAACAGTCCCGAATCAATAACCCTCGATTATTTTTTTTAGTAAGTAAAATTGCTTGTCCTATGATTGGTAAAGATTTTGATCCTAATAATAAGCATTCTAAAGAAAGGCAAATTTTCAATCAAAAAGATCAATACGATCAGCGTGCGCCTCAAAAGTTAGTTAACTTTGATAAAGGGCAACTGGTTGCTTTAGTGCGAACCATTCTTTTAATCGTTCTCGATGGCATACTGGTTTCCTTGGGATGGATAATCGCAAAGTATGTTGTCCTTAAAGTCAGTTGGTTAGCAGTTGTTCCCTCTTTTGATTTGATCCAATCCTCACCTCAAAGACCGGGTTTTCTATTACTGATTTTAGTGGTTAACTTGGGTATTATCTTCTCGGCCGGACTTTACAGCCGTCGGGATAGTCGTCGTCGTTTTATGCGGCTAATTGGTTGTATTAGTTTGGCTCAGCTTTTCTTGGTACTCATTTTCTTTTTATATGATCCCGGCGTGTTTATTTCACGTTCAATGTTTCTGATAGCTTGGCTACTGACTCTGATATTGGTATTAGCCGGTCGCTTAATTGCTGAGTTAGTCGTTCTGACATTACGCAACCAAGGAATTTTAAATCGTAAGATTTTTTTAGTCGGAAATCCTCGAGATACTTTAATCGCACAAATTGCTTTAAAATTAATCAGTAATCGAGAGTTTACAATTGTAGGTCAACTTGATTTATCAAATCCTACCAGTCAAGCCCGTTGGTTACAAACTCTAGAACAAATTAAGCGAGAAGAAGTAGAAGAAGTGTTTGTGTGTTCTTGGCAGTCTGTCAAGAATCCTACTGCTTTTTATTGGAGTTTAAAAAGGGCTGGAATTCATCTGCGAGTTTTACCCGTTGGCTTAGAAATGCCTTATCAAGCGCCGCGAATTGAAATGATTGGTAGAATGCCCACCATTCAATTTGTTACTCCTGGTATTGTTGGAACCGATTATTGGTTGAAACGGGGTTTTGATTTAACTGTTGCTGCGCTATTTTTAATTCTTGCCAGTCCTATTTTACTCACGATTGCCCTTTGTATTAAATTGGATTCCCCAGGGCCGATATTCTTTCGCCAAACCCGTTTAGGGTTAAGAGGACGGCATATTAAAGTGTGGAAATTCCGAACCATGGTAATTAATGCCGCTCAACTGATGAAGGAACTGGAGGCGAAAAATGAAATTAAAGGGGGGGTTTTATTTAAGATGAAAGATGATCCTCGGATTACTCGAGTGGGTAAATTTTTACGTCAATATAGCTTAGATGAATTGCCTCAATTAATTAATGTACTGGTGGGTGAAATGAGTTTGGTCGGCCCTCGACCTTTACCCCTGAGGGATGTAGAAGGCTTTGCCCCCCATCATTTTGCTCGCCAAAATGTTTTACCCGGCATTACAGGACTGTGGCAAGTATCCGGTCGTTCTGATATTGTGGATTTTGAAAATGCTTTTCGTTTGGATGTGATGTATATTAATAACTGGTCACTGTTGTTAGATTTTCAAATCTTACTCAGAACAGTTCAAGTTGTGTTTAGTAAAACAGGGGCTTATTAGGGTACAAGCGTCAGGGGAATAACCGATAACAAGTAACTAATGACCCATAATAAATCTATTATTCTTGTGACTGGCCCCTCGCGTTCGGGAAAAAGCGAATGGGCAGAAACCCTCGCCTCTGAGTCGGGAAAGTCTGTCATTTATGTTGCTACAGCCGCTGTTGACCCCAATGACCCAGAATGGATGACTCGCATCCAACAACATCAACAACGCCGTCCTGCTGAGTGGATAACGGTGGCTGAAGGGATAAATTTATCTAAAGTATTATTAACCTATCCCCAGTCTGATTGTTGTTTATTAATCGACTCCCTAGGAACCTGGCTGGCTAATTTGTTAGAACAAGATCACATAGCCTGGACAGAAACAGTGACGACATTATTGACCAGCTTGACCCAAACGGCTGCTGATGTGATTTTAGTCGCCGAAGAAACCGGATGGGGCGTGGTGCCTGCCTATCCAATGGGTAGAAGCTTTCGAGACCGTTTAGGTACCCTGGTGCGGCGTGTAGGAGCGATCGCGGATACCGTTTATTTAGTCACAGGGGGTTATGTTCTCAACTTAACTCAATTGGGTTCCCCTTTACCGAGGGAGTGATACCCTTATAGTGGTTTTCAATTGATTATAATATCTCTGTATGTCTCTATCCAAAGCTGAAGTCAAGCAACTTTTAGAACGGTTAATTTTTGCCGAAGACCCGCCCCGAGAGTGGGTACAGGATGTGTGGGGGATGAGTCCCACCCTAGGAGAAAGTGCAGCAAAACTTCTCGATGCATTTGAGATGTTAATTGAATGCTGCTCGGAAGAAAAGTTAGAGAATTTACTACAATCATTATATCTTGAAGATAAGTAAGTTTAACTCTTTCCTTTAATTTTTAACAATTGTGATAATTCAGCGTGCATCAGGGCAATATTGGGATCTCGCTGAATGGCTTGATAATATCGTTGCTGTTGAGGGGTGCCAAATTCAGCCGGAGTTAATAACATTCGGCTTTCTGACAACAGTTCATTGGCTGTGTCTAAGGTGGCGGGTTCTTTCTCATCCAAGGCGATATCAATCCGAATAATAAATTGAGAAAAGTCTCGTAACCAACTAAACCATTCATCTCCAATGACTAAGCGGAAAAATTCTCCTTTAGAATGTATCCGTCCATGGGATTGTTCATAAACCCGCTTTTCCGACTCCAATAAAGCCTTATGAAGGTTTAATAAGCCTGTGCGTACCTGTCGTAAACGTTGAAAGGGAAGATCGAGTGGAGTACCAGATGCAGACATGAACCTAAATTAAGATTTTAACATCTTCCTATCTTGTCATATTTGGCAGCCAGTATGAATCAAAATGTTTGTCTCAACCCTCCGAGTTGCTACCCACCGATCGATATGAATGTTTAATGCTTATTTCATTATAACCAATTTCCGACTAAAACAAACGCTGACCAAAAAAATGGATGAGCAAAGTCTTTTTGCTGTAAAACCTTCAGTTGTCCTCGCCGCAAGGCTTCAGCTTTTGTCACTTTTGATTGACTCAGTTCCTGATAAAAATAATTCATTAATAAAGCGGTTGATTCATCATTGACTGACCATAAACTGGCGAGGGTACTACGCGCCCCAGACCGCACAGCCACCCCTGCTAAGCCTAATCCGGCTCGTTCATCTCCCGTTGCGGTTTGACAAGCACTTAACACCAGTAATTCAATGGGATTGACTTGTTTGATGTCTGCTTTTAATAGTTTCCGTAACTCTTCGATATTAATTTGTTCATTCCAAGTTAGGACAAATGTATCTTCTAAATTGGAACTAAATTTTCCATGAGTCGCGAGATGAATGATAGAAAATGGCGCTTGATTTACTTCTTGATTAAATTGAGATTCAGTAAAGTTTTCATTCAGTAAAATTTTACTTTTCGTTTGGGCTTGAATTTGTTGTAATTCCGACGCGACATTAGGAAGGGGTGAAAATCCTTGTCTTGCTGCTGTTAAGCCACCCCCTAAAACATTAAGCTGTTTTTGAATCAATGGTTGAGGATCGATTAATTGTAAGCCTGGGGCGAGCGCGACATTATATTTTTCAATTAAGTATTGTTGACCATCAAATAAACTCGCAACCGGAATATCTCGTAATCCACTATCTAAAATAAACACTAAATTCTGTATGTTATTCAGTTTTAAAATTTGTTCAACCGGGTTAATTAAGTTGAAATATAGTAGCTGAGAAGGTTCTATAAAATTTTCAATAAAAACTCGTTCTCTGGGAATAACGATTGCCTGTTTAACTTGAGTAATGATTGTTTCTAATTCTGAATGGGAAATCCCAGACGTATAATGAACCAGAGGTTGATGCGGCAAAGTGACAATGATTTCTAAGCGATCGCGTAAGCTAATTGTATAAAAGATAGCAGCAGTCGGATCAATTGTATCAATATTAATCGGTGTTGTATCTAAACAAGCCTGTTTGAAAAAGTTATCTAATTCAGCAAGTTGCAATGATTCAATCACGTCTCTTGCCTGTTTTAACTCGCTCTGAGTTTGATTTGAGGAGAGTAATAAATCGACTAATTCTCTATAAATCGGTTCAACTTTTTCCCGAAAGTTAAACTGTAAATCTGAATCGATCGCAACAATATCACGTCTGAGAGATTGGAGATTTTTCCAAGCTTGTGTATAAGCTTTAATAGCCAGTTTAGGTTGCTGTTGAACTCTTAAAATTTGTCCTAGCTGCCATTGCCATTGATAAGCAATATCATAAGCATTAATGGATTGAGAAATTTGTAATGCTTTTTCCGTTAATTCTTGTGCTTCTTGCCATTGTTGATTTTGTTGATATAATTTTCCCAGAAGACCGATGCCATAAGATTCTAATCGTTTATCTTGTAATAATTGTGCTGATTGAATTGCTGTGATCAAATGCTGGGCAATAGTAGATAAAGAAAAATATGAATCATTTTCTTGTCGAAGTTGTATTAAATATTTCCCTAGATTAATTTTAGCATTAACCCGATCTTTGGAAACAGGAAGTTGATCGAGTTGCTGTTCAATTTGAGAGATTAACTGTAATGCATCTGATATTTTATCTTGTTGAATGAGTAAATCTAAGTGATTTAATTGAGCTTGTATTTTTAGATTAAAATTCCCATTAATTTGAATAAGTTGTTGATAAAAAATCTGTGCTAATTCGAGTTGATTTTGCAAAGTAGCAGTTCTTCCTAAACTGAGTAATGTGATTGCCGTCTGTTCGGAATTTTGTATTTTCTTGGCTATCACTAAACTTTGATTTAAAATCCCTTGAGATAAATCCAATTCTCCCAATTCTCGTAAGACATCTCCTAAACTCTGTAAAGATTTTGCTTTCAATAAACTATCCGGTTGAAATATTAATTGTTGTTCAGCTTCTACTAATACTTCTCGTGCTTTTAAATATAATCCTAAAGCTTGTAAAGCTTGTGCTTGATTAATTTTAATCCTCACTAAATCTATTGTTTTTCCTGCTATCTGATAAATTTCAGCCGATTTTTTCCAAGTTTCTAAGGCCTGTTCAGGTTGACTAATTAACAGTTGTATCTGAGCCTGAATATCTAATACTGAAGCATAAAGTTGTTGATAATCTGAAGAGAGTTTAAATGGCTCAATTAATTCTAAACTAGATCTAATAACAGTTTGAGCCTTTTGAAAATCTTGTTGTTTTACATAAATTAAAGCCATATTTCTCAAAACTCTAATAATTCCAATTTTATGATTATTTTCTTTATATTTTTGTGAGACTTCTTCTAAGAGTAACAGGCTTTGATTAAACTCACCTTGCTGATAAAACTGTTGGGCTTTATTTTCTAAGCTTTGACATTGTTCTAAGCTATAACAATCTACCTCAATATTTTGTGTCAACTGAATTGGCTCAATCGTTGCTGAAACTTGAACTAAAAACAATTTTAAAACAATAACCAATGAACAACCTAATAAAATTAGTTTTTTTTTCATTTTTTAAATTTAAAAATTAATGTTAAACTGAACTAAAAAATGAATTCCGTTTTCTTGTAAAGATTGACCTTGTGTTTTAATATCAATTAATGGAATACCCCAATCCATCTGAGCTGTAAAATTTTCTTTTATTTGTAATCTTAATCCTAAACCGGTTGAAAAAAGAGTATTATAATCTAAACTCATTTCCTCTATTTTTTCCTGATTCCATACAGTTCCCCAGTCGAGAAAAGGAATTAATTGTACAATCATATCCCAATCTGAAATAGTTAGCACAGGGATACGTAACTCAGTTGAGATCAACATACCATTATCTCCTAATAATGCATCTTGGCGATAGCCACGAATAGTAGATGCACCCCCTAAGCTAAACTGTTCTTGAGCCAGTAAAGATTGATTGGCTAATTGTATATCAGAACGTAATAACCAGATTAAATTCGGTGCTAACGATCGCAAATATTGCACTTGTCCTCGCCAGGATATAAAACGACTATCAGGTAAATTATTATGATTAACTGTTGCATTAAAAAGTCCTGTGCCTAGAGAAAATTGCGATCGCATTGCCAAAGTATCCTTGGCAGAACGAGTACTATAATCCTGGAAAAAACGAATAACTGAGGTGCGGATTTTACCTCGATCATCTGCACCTAAAGATAAAGGAAAAGGTTCATTTTCTAACTCAGTTGCTGTGTCTTGAATTCCGGCTGTTAATCCAATGGCAAACTCAGTATTCGGAGTCAGATATAATGGTTGTCGGTATGAAATTTGATAAGTTTGAGAATTAGAATCAATATCTAGTTGATTAAAGGGTTCTTCGATAATATGACTTTCTGTCCGACGATGAGTCCAAGAAATAGTACCATTATTTGAGTTAATCGGTAGGGTATAACTAAAATCATCTAAGACATCACTTCCTGCTGTATTATAATAAGAAATATTGAGGCGATCGCCCCATCCTGTTAGGTTATTATGGGTTAATTGTGCCCCACGGCGAATACTCCCTACACTGGGAGAACGTTGATTATCAATAGTTAATTCAACAGCCATAGCATCCGCTTCTTCGAGTTGAATACTGAGTTGACTTTGTCCGATACGAGAACCTGCAGATAACTCCGCTGATAGGCGCTGAATTAATGGATTGAGTTGCAATAGTTGCAAGGTTTCTAAGAGTTGATTTTGATTAAAGGGTGCTTTAATTCCACGTTCAATCCGACTCCGAATATAACCAGTTTGTAATCGTTTAAGTCCACTAATTTGAATCTCTTCCACTTCTCCTTCAATAATTTCAATTGTGACTATACCCCCCTCTAAAGTTTGGGGCGGCAGAATTGCACCGGAAGTGATATAACCTTTATTTTGATAAAATTGGGTAATAATTTGTTGTGTTTCTAATAACTCGGTAAATGAAATGGGACGATTGATATAATCTTGGATCAGGGCTTGTAATTGTGCTATTGTAAACACTGTACTGCCGATAAAATTAAACTCAGTTACTATAATTGTTCCGGGAATCTCTAATCTTAGTTCTTCTGGCGTTTGAGGCGGAAATAAAGGCTCTAATAATTCCTCAGGTGGGGGTAAAAGTTTAGGTTCCTCTAAGGGCCGAGGTTCAGGATAAATAGGTTGAGGAAGAGATTGAGACAGTACAGATTTAGAGAAGCTGAGATAACTCAATAAAAATGATAGAATAGGTTTTAGGATGGATATAAATAGTTTCATTAGTTTTAATTAAATTATTTTTTGAAACAGCAAAATGGCTTACAGAAGTAAGTTAATGTTTATGGAAAGATTGATTAGCAAAAAAAATTAATAATCAGTCAGTTTTTCTTAACCTAGTTTCTTGGCAAAATTAAAAGCATAAAAATAACTAAAGTATAGCTATAAAATGTTTCTTTAAGACCTATCTAATCTATTTAAAAGTAGCTTCAGTGGTGCTTTTCTAACCGAGAAACGCTTATGCGGTTAACAAATTACTATTTGGGTAGTAGGGAGGGAGGAATCAATGACAATCTCTACCCTACACCCCACCGCAACGCTCATGGCTCTAATGGCAATCAGGATCTAACAGAGAACATTCATGGTACAATATCTCTGCAAGCGGTCATGAACTGGTAATGGGATTTATCCGATTGCGAGTTGTTCTTCAGATAAGGTGAGAAATGCTCCGCTTATTTCTGTTGGTGCGACATTAATTACCTGTGCAATGGTTTGATTGGTAGATGCTACAGTAATGGATGTTCCTGTCAGAATATTATCACCATCGGGATCAACATCCACCCCTGTATTATCTAGAATGATTTGTCGAATGACTGCGGGGGTAATTAAATTTGCCAATTCAGGCGTAATATTGAGTCCCTGAGTTTCCGCCAGACTGATGGCATTATCCAATAACGCCCGATCAATGGGTAAACTCACCGGTTGCAAAAGCAAATCAGATCCGGTTAAATTAGGCGGTAATCCGATTTTATCCATTTCGCTGGTATTGAAATCTAAAATAGCATCAAATTCGGTGACCTCATCCCCAGCCGAGAGGACAAATAAATCCTGACCTGCACCCCCGGCTAAAAAGTCAAACCCGCGATCGCCAAATAGAGTATCATCCCCAGCTTCTCCCGTCAATGCATCCGTATCTTGACCCCCTCGTAGCAAATCATCTCCATCTCCACCAAAGAGAATATCATTGCCTTTATTGCCGTTAATGGTGTCATTTCCTCCATTGCCGGAGAGAAAGTCTAAATCTTGTCCACCCCACATTCGGTCTGCGCCGCTTTCTCCTTGTAGGGTATCATTTCCTTGGTTACCGTTGATCGTATCATCACCAGATGAGCCTGTCACGAGATCATTGCCGGCTAAAGCCAGTATACCGTTGGGTGCAGTGGTGAGGTTGTCTGGGGTAATAGTAAAGGTATCATTTTCATCGGTTAACAAACAAAATCCGTTCAGCAGATTAGACATGGTTTACTCTTTTAATTGGGTTTGATTTGGGACACTGCTCAGTGAATAGCAGTCTGGTCTTGCACCCCTAGCCAACCCTGCTGGGTATAGCTGTTTTATCTTGAGTAACTGTTATATTCTCAGACTTTCCTTTAGACTACCGTGATACAGGAGGAATTTCTGCGTGACGTTTAATTTTGCTGCAAGTAACCGATTTCATGGCTGTCGGGTGAGGTGGCTATGACTCAACCGGTGATCGACATCATCCCCTATCCCCCGACCACAACAGCTTCCGGTTTATAGACAATATTAGCAGCTTTTAATCGACGTAAGGCTTCTCCCAGGCGATCGCAATCTGCAATTAAACTCACCCGCACATAACCTTCTCCCCCACTGCCAAAAGCATTTCCTGGGGTGACCACAACTCCTGTGGTTTGCAGAACTGATAAAGCAAAATCTGTTGAATTAAGTCCCACCGGACAAGGAACCCAAACATACATCGTGGCTTTGGGTTTAGGAATATCCCAACCGAGTTCTGCCAGTCCATTAATCAAAAAATCTCGACGAGTCCGATAGCGTTGTTGTACTTCTTCTAAATAAGAATCTGGCAAATTTAACGCCGTTTCGGCAGCAGTTTGCAGGGCGGCAAATAAACCATAATCTAAATTCGTTTTTAAGGTCCGTAATCCTTGAATAATCTGAGAATTACCCACCACAAATCCGACACGCCAACCCGCCATATTATAGGTCTTTGATAGGGTATGAAATTCCACCCCAATTTCTTTACCCCCTGGAATTTCGAGTAAACTGGTGGGTTGATAGCCATCAAAAGCTAACTCGGCATAACACAAATCATGAACCAGCAAAATTTGATATTTATGAGCGAAGGCAACAATCTCCTCAAAGAATTCACGGGGGGCAGTTGCGCCGGTTGGATTACTGGGATAGTTGAAAAACAGCATTTTAGCCCGTTCGGCAACAGCATCGGGAATTGCGGCTAAATCAATCAACCAATCTTGTTCAGCGGTTAATGGCAGATGATAAACTTCTCCCCCCGCAATCAGTGGCCCGCGAAAATGCGCCGGATAAGCCGGATTCGGAGACAGGACTAAATCCCCTGGATTGATATAAGCTAAGGCTAAATGGGTTAATCCTTCTTTAGACCCCAACAAAGGCAACGCCTCACTATTGGGATCGAGGTTAACTCCATAACGGCGATGATACCACTGGGTAATCGCCTGGCGAAAATTCCCCGTCCCTTCAAACGGTGGATAACCGTGATTTTCTGGGTTTTGCATCGCTTGCTTTGCCGCCTCTACCACCGGCTGAGGTGTTGGCCCCCCAGGATTCCCCATTCCCAAATCAATTAAGTCTAAGCCTTGTTCGCGGGCGCGAACTTTAAGCTCATCAAGACGAGCAAATACATAAGGCGGTAGTCCTTGAACTCGTTGTGCCGGGTTAATCCAATCCAAAGTCATCTGTCTATCTTTAATATAGTAATAATTTTAATGTTTTACTTTGACTTCCGCTCTCTGAAACCTATGAAAATCCAAAATAATCTGTAACTATCTGGATTTTCTGTTAAGTTCCTGCTTCGAGCGTGGACTAGATTGTGCCAGATTATAGGGAACTCTTACAAGCCCCAACCGGCGCTGTTGTCGAAACCATTGCAGCAGTTAGTTGTTCCGGAACCACCTGAAACGGAAGTCGATGCAGATCGGATTTTTCCTGACAGGCAAATTGAGCCGCTTGCTGGAGTTGTTCTAAACCGATCAATCCTAATCCTAATTCATTTAAAGTTCGGGGTAAACCGATATCACTATAAAATTTTAACAACTGCTGTCTGGCTGATGCGGCTAATTGGTTTTTCGCAATCATTTCTTCTAAGCGTAACTGTACTAAAATTCCATAAGCCACTTTTTCGCCATGGAGCATTTTATGACTACCAGGGAGTTGGGTTAAACCATTATGAACCGCATGGGCAGCAACAGTGCGGCATTGCGCCCCCCCAATTCCACCAATCACACCCGCTAACAATACAGTAGCATCTACCACTTCTCGCCAAACCTCACCCCCCGGTTGTTGCAGCGCCGTTAAGGATTTTTGAAATAGAATATCTCGTAATACCCGCGCCTGTTGAACCGCCGCAATTAATAACGTTTGTTCCGAATGTCCGCTACTGACACTTGCTTCATACCATTTGGCGATCGCATCTCCAATTCCAGCCACCAGTGTGCGTTGAGGGGCTGTTTGAATTAGATCGTAATCTAAAATTAACACATCTGGGCAGCGAGTTAGGGACACATCGTATAAAAATGCCCCAACATCAGAATAGACATTAGACAACGCCGTCCAGGCGGCACAGGTCGCCGCTGAAGTGGGGATTGTCACCACAGGCAATTGACAGTGATGGGCTAATAATTTAGCCGTGTCCAGGGCTTTGCCCCCGCCCACACCGATAATTAAATCGGCTTGGTGAGTTTGAACGGCTCGGCTTAGCTGTTGCAAGCTAGCTTCACTACAGTCTGGGTGATATGAGGCACTGTCCCATACCAGTTGATGCTGTTTTAGCGGCTGTTGAATGTGAGGCAAAATCACACCTAAACTGCGATCGCCACCCACCATTAAAGGTCGCTTGCCTAAACGGGCAATTGCCAATCCGGCTTGAGTCCACAGACTTGTACCTCGCAAGACTTGAGTCGGTGCGATGTTCAAACAGACTATTGGGGAAACACGAACGGTCTCTGTCGGGGTTGAGTGATGCATGGGCAACTCTCACGGGTGAATACTTAAGTCTTTTAGGATACAACATTTTTCTCGTTATTGCCGATCAGTTATTCGTTCGCTATCTAGAGTTGGAAGTTGAAGACAATATCAGAATCAATTTTGGATTTTTCAATTTTAATTTCTTTATAATGGGGGGTGACACCCCTCAATTGCTAAACCGATCATGATTTAAAAATCAAGATCTTGATGGCAGGGTCAATAACTTTTTACAAAGTTTCCGGATACGAGGGGTTTGCGCTTGAATAACTCAGTTATAGAAAAAAGAGGTTGCTCCTGCATTGCGACTTAATTTCACAGCCTGTCGTCCTAAGGTTAAAACATCTTACTGTATCACCCATAAAACCAGAGGAAATCAACTGATGAAAACGCTGATAGTCAATAAAGCCAGTAACCCTGCTAACTTTATGAAAGCATCTAAGCCACTTACGTGCAGCAGTGACTGGGGTTTTGATCGAACATTAATTGTATCTCCCCAAAGAATTCAATCCCAGTTTAAACCCGCTCCGCCCCCCGCTTCAACCCCTATTCGGCTAGAACTAGAAGCCTTAAATTGCTTCGAGATGATTGAGCATCAATTTCAACTCTGGGGAATGACCTTCAAAAATGCGATCGCGCTGCAACCTTCTAACCCCGCTTTCATCACTCAAAATAATCAAATGGTTTTGATGAGTGGGCCTAAGAGTGGTTTTTTAGAGATCAGTTTTCAACATCCGATACAATCTATTGAAGCACGAGTGACCAGTTCCCGCCCCACCGTTTTGTCTGCGTTTAATTCTGATGAGTCTGAAGTCGCTTGCGCTCATACACCCACACCCAAACCCGCAGCAGTTGTTGCTTCTGTCTTGCCTCCGACTTTACTTCAAATCAATACACCAGACATTCATAAAGTCACATTCTCAACCTTTGACGGTCAACTCATCATTGATTATTTGAAGTTGCACTTTTGAATTAGGGAACAGCGGATCACCGGAACAGCGGTGCGACAGGCGCGGATTGAGAATCCGCTTTAGCGTCAGCCATGCCCTGGGGCTATAGGAAGGCGCACCAAGAGAAGTAGACTATGAAAGAGTTTACGCCTTAACGGCACGCTACGCAGCGGATCTATGTTGAAATGTTTACCCACGCGATCGCCCCTTTGGGAAGTTGGCCGCGCGCCAAACATTTCCCGTCAAACATTTTTCATCGGAAAGTTGGCTGTTTTGACGGGTTGGCTAACGCCTTCTGGGAAGTTGGCTATTTTGACGGGTTGGCGCGATCGCGGGCGCATTTTCCTATGTGAAATTTCCTCAGAATACATATAATAAACGATTTGTCAAGTCTGCTCCACAAAGCTTGATTGAGGATCGGGTAAAATTCATTCGTTTGCAACGATGAGATAGAGGTGAAAATTTCGGGAGATTCTCGGAAAGTTGGCTACGCACGGAAAGTTGGCTATCGACGGGTTGGCGCGATCGCGGGCGCATTTTCCTAACGCCAAACATTTTCCGTTACAATTTTTCTAGGCTTGAGGACAATAGAATTTGATGTAGCCATACACATCCGTAGATTATCAGAATATCATAAAGCCTGAAACTCGGAAAGTTGGCTATTTTGACGGGTTGGGCTATCGACGGGTTGGCTATCTTGACGGGTTGGCTATCTTGACGGGTTGGGCTATCGACGGGTTGGCGCGCGCGCCAAACATTTCCCGTCACGCCCAAACATTTCCCGTCACGCCCAAACATTTTACGACGGGTTGGGCTGGCGCCCAAACATTTTCCGTCTCCGTCACGCCAAACATTTCCCGTCACGCCCAAACATTTTACGACGGGTTGGCTGTCGCCAAACATTTTACGACGGGTTGGGCTGGCGCCCAAACATTTTCCGTCTCCGTCACGCCAAACATTTCACGACGGGTTGGGCTGGCGCCCAAACATTTTCCGTCTCCGTCTCGCCAAACATTTTACGACGGGTTGGGCTGGCGCCCAAACATTTTCCGTCTCCGTCGCGCCAAACATTTTCCGTCTTAGGTTTAGATGGGATTTCTACTGGTGGATCGTTCTACTCTACAGTGAATAAATCATGGCTAATATCTTACTCACAACGCTTTCTGATCCAGCGCTACGCAATGCAATTGCCAATGCTAATCCTGGAGATACAATTACTTTTGATTCCAGTTTAGCAGGGGGAACTTTAACGTTAACTCAAGGGGAGTTAGTGATTAATAAACCGCTAACTATTGATGGAGAAAATCAGAGTATTACGATTGATGCAGGGGGGGATTATCGTGTTATTAATGTGAATGATGGTACGAATACAAA
>CAYNXM010000287.1:0-14332 GCA_964401105.1 uncultured Lyngbya sp.
CCGACTATAAAACGCCGTAGAGGGAATCCTGTAATAGTCGAACAAACTACTACTAATAGTACCTCGAAGGAAGTTCTGACCGCTCTTGTTGAGTATCAGAAGCCTACATCTGAAAGCGAAGCGTCAGTGTAGGTACATCACCTGTGCCATCAACTGAAGGGGTAACAATTGTTTGACCTATGCCTGACGGCAGGCTATCGCCAACGGGGCTGAAACTGGCGTTCCAGATGCGTTTGCGGTGTCCTTCTAAAGTCTGTAACAACTCCCCCTTACGGTTCCACAGCCGAGGCATACCTTCTTCATCAGCGGTGATAATGGTGTTACCGTCGGGGCTAAAGTTCGCATTCCAAACCCAGGCGGGATGTTCTCATGTGGCGAGTAATTTACCTTCTAGATCCCAGAGTTTGGCAGTATTATCAAATGATGCAGTGACAATCGTTTTGCTATCGGGACTAAAGTTAGCATTCCAGACAAAACTGTCGTGTTTTAAGGTTTTTAGCAGCCCCCCGTTTGACTTCCAAACCTTTGCTGTCTGGTCGTTAGAGGTGGTAATAATCAAATTACCATCTTGGCTAAATTTGGCGCTGCCGACTGCATCTTGATGTCCGCTGAGGGTGGTTAATAGCTTGCCGTTGAGATCCCATACTTTAGCCGTGCCATCTGCAGAAGCCGTCACAATTCGATTACCATCTGGACTAAACCGGGCGCTATTGACCTCATCTTTATGTCCTTCTAAGACCACCAATAGTTCACCACTGGGGTTCCACAACATCGCAGTCTGATCTGCAGAAGCCGTTACAATAAAATAGCCATTGGGACTAAAACGACCGTCATACACGTCATCTTGATGTCCTTCGAGGGTTGAAATCAGTTTTCCTTGACGGTTCCAAACTTGAGCTGTACTATCTTTAGAAGTTGTGACAATGAACTGACTATCAGGACTAAAATCACCACTATAAACCCAGTCCTGATGCCATAACCGATGTTGTTCTCGGGTTTGATAGAAGGCTTTCCAAGACGTTGCCCTCACCCGACTGGACAGAGAAGGGTTGGGCTTGGAAAAGCGTAACATACGGTTATTTTGTAGTAGGGTTTTCGCCCTCAACCCCTCAATTAACCCTTCTAATTGGCGTTCGCGGTAGCGTGGCATTAGCCGTATCGCGAGTATTCAAGAAAAATTCTGAGGCTTGTTGTGCGGATCGAACTTTACCGAGGGTGGCTTCTGTTTGTCCGGTGAAAGCGGCTAAGGCAACAATGGTTAAGGTGGCTAACCCGCCGATGACTGTGGCATTGAGGGCGTGATATAGCCATTCACTTTCTTTAAATAGTTGTTTTCCTTCGGGTTTCCAAGTTAATAAATTGGATTTATATTTGCGTAAATATTTAAGCTGACTGCGGGGAATACGGTTACGAGAATTAAGCTTCCAGTTTTGTAAACTGCGATCGTATAATTCTCTGGCTTTTTGTAGTTCTAATTCATGTAAGGTGTACCATTGATTGATATGTCGGGCTAAATAATCATGAGTAATGGAATGTTTCTTTTCCCCACTATTTTTATCAGAAACAGTTTCAATTAACCGACTTTAATCGAGTTGTTCTATTACTTCTTCAACAACTTTAGGCTCGAAGTTAAGGTGATCGGCAATATCTGCAATAGACTGATAAACGCGGGTTCCTTGACTACTGACCATTTGCTTAAGAATGGATTTCACAGTTTCTTGTTTATCAGGGGAATAGTGACGATTGAGAATGACTTCCACATATCCTTGTAAGATTCCTTCAACGCCGCCCAATTCGTCGTAAATATCTTGTTTAATTGCAATCCATTTTCCCTGTTTGTCTTGGTGCGCGTTCCCTTGCGCGTCACAGACTGCGCGGGGTCGCACCGCTTTTTCTGCATAGCGGCTTTTTGCTGTTTCATACAGTTGATTGCAAACAATTTGGAGGTGAACGGGTTCGATTTGTTCTTTAGAGTTATCTGAATGGCTTTGTAATAAACTGGGGACTAAACATTCAGTTAAGAAATCCGGATCGTACTCAATATTTTCCTCGACTTTTTCCAGGGGTTTTTCAATTGCAGCAATTGCTTCTGTTACATTTAATGGCTTTAAATATTGCTGATAACTTTCGGTATTAATTTCTGGAATATCATCCCAAAATTCTCCCAGTTGCCCATATAAATCAACCCGCAACGCAATTACAATATTCATTTGTTGCGTATCGCTAGCATTGAGACAATCTTTTAATTCTTGGGCAAATTGTCGCCATTGGGCTTCAGGTAAATTTAAAAAGAATCGTTCAAACTGATCTAAAACAATAACGATCGGCTGTCCAGTTTGTTTGATGGTGGCTTGAAGACATTCGAGTAAAGTATTACAATGATCGAGATTAATATTAACTTGTTCCAGTTGAGTTAAACCCGCTTTAATGCTTTCTGTGGGATAGCGATAATCTCGAAAGATTAAAGTAAAATATCCCTTATCCATTAAACCGGGAATAATTCCGGCATTAATTAAAGAGGTTTTACCACTACCTGATTTACCATTAATTAAAACAATTTTATGACTAATAATTTTAGAGACTAATTGCTCTGTGATGATCTCTCTTCCGAAGAATATATTGGCATCGGATGTATTATAATAACTGAGAAATTTATAGGGTTCGGTAATCGGTAAAGCGCTAGAAAATGAGGCTAAATTTCCAGAATAACCCTTAGCAAATACTTGAATCGCATAATCGTTTCCCCCGGTAATATTAACTTGAATTCCAAATAAAGCTGAATTTATTCGATAACTAAATAATGCTGGAACCGTAATATCATATCGTTCTGCTAAGGGTGCAGCGGCTCGCTTTAAAGCCATATCAACATTGCCAGATTCCCGTAGACGCGGATAAAAACTTTCTGTTAAAGCAATACCGGTGGTAATACTAACCTTATCCGTCATCGCAATAACTGATGGAGTTCCTAGCTTTTCAATTAGCTTTTGTGCTAATCCTTGAAAGAAGCTTGCACTCGAACAACAACATAAGAATATTAGATGAGGTAAATGTTCACAAACCCGTAATTTTTCAATAAAATGTTTATCTTTTATCGGTTCAACTTGATTATCTTCATCACTCCAATAAAGAGTCGTTTCTCCCTTAGAATCGACCCGACCATGGGAAACAACGTGTAAAATCGTATAGGGTGGATTTGCAATACTGAGTTGTTCTCGTACGTGTTTCAGGGTAGGTAAGCCAATCGCTTGTTTAGAATGATTCGCTAATATATCACAGGGAATATCTCCTAAAGCAGCTTTAATTTTAGTTACAGTTGTATCAACATCAATCGCTGCTAAATCATATTCTTCTTCTAAACTATCTGGGTTTGCAATAACAATTAAAGCTCTTAAATCTTCTTTTTGAATTAGAGAATATCGTCGTAAATTCCCGGTAGAAACATGATGAGCAAAGGGTAAACGTTGGTGCAGGGCTAAATATTCCCAACCGTCCTCTATCGGCACACAAAGCCGTTCCCAATGCAATGCTTTGAGTTGTTGAGATTCTACAGATTCATCGACCTCAATTGAGAGGGCAACCTTCATCAATTGCTCGCTATTGTGGAAGGCACTATTGAAAAAATCCCGTAATTCGTATTCTTTAAATAATGCTTTTCCGATGTATATTCCGTATTCTTTAATAGATAAACCTTGTAATGCGCTAAAGTCCTCTGATTTAAAGTTAAACAGTCCACGTTTCTCTCGCAGTGCCTCATCCTGATGAAACTCTAAATGAATTTTCCAGGTATGAGAACCTTGCTGATCTTGTATCCGAATTCTAAAAACAGTTGACATATGTTGTTAGTCATTCGTTATTTATTGTTTATCTGGCACTATCACGTAGAGGGATTCAATTGATTAGAAAATAATTCAAACAGAAAATAGGAAAAAAAGAGTAGAAGAGAAATCTCTATTTCAGTTTGAGCTTGATTAATGCCGACTGACCCATGCAGAAAACAGCCTCTCTCTCAATGAAAAAGAGTGTTGGGTTGAGGATTGTAAGTAAAGAGTTAGGCGATCGCAAACAGACTACTCTAGATTCGTAGAGACGTTAGATATAACGCCCCTACCTATACCCAACTGCTTAAGCGAGAGTATTAAATATTGCTCCCCAGGTAACCGGGCCAACTACACCATCGGCTTTGAGACTACATTGTTGTTGAAACTGTTTAACAACATCAGCGGTTTTCTTATCGTATAAACCGGTTTCTGCAACACTAAAGCCTTTTTGATTGAGTCTGCATTGTAGGGTTTTAACCTCTGCCCCTTGAACCGCTTTACGATTTAAATAGATGCTGCGAGGCACAGGACAATGACACCAAATTCCGCCTTCATAACAAGCGCGGTAGAAGTTGTCATAGCCATAGCGGACACTGCTGCCACTGACGTTTGTATCATAACCGCCAGAATACCCCAGCCATTTACCGTAGGGATCGTTACAAATCCATTCTTTAGTCTGGTCATCGTAGCCTTTGACCACGATAATATGACCAAAGTTGGTAAAGTAACCATGAACCACAACGGGGTTACCATTGGCAATATGCTGCTTGATGTCTTCTTCAGAAGCGGTTGGGTTGAAATAGGAATGCTTAGTTGTGTAGGCCGGGGTCATGCAGAGATGAAAATTGAGCATTGATTCCCCAGATTACTGCTAAACAGTAGACAATTTGCACAAAAAAAACTATACTGGATCGGCAATATATTAACTAACCGAGGAGGGTGTCATTCCTGAGCAACTGAACTTGACCGTCAGCCTAAGGGGCACTCGTGAGGTCAAAGAAACTTACCAAATTTTTCGCCTATTTGGGCAGTTAGATGCCTTTTCTGAAGGGCAATTCCGTAAGGCTGTGGGTGATGCCACCACAGACGGGCCTAACAATATTATATTGGACTTATCCAAAATAGACTTTGTGGATAGTTCTGGACTGGGAGCACTCGTTCAGCTCGTGAAGAAAGTCAAAACAAACGACGGAACTTTACAAATTGTAACCAATGCTCGCGTGACTCAGACCGTGAAAATGGTTCGCTTAGAGAAGTTCCTCTCACTTCAGCCTTCAATGGATGAGGCGATCGCTAATGTTAGCTAAAAGCTATTGGAAAGATTTAGACTCAGCTATCTGGTCAATTAACTGCTAGATAGCTCCTCTTTTTTTATCAACTGGCACATCATGCCCCAGAAAACGATTACGCCAGAACAACTCAAACAACTCTCTCCAGCCTCTTTAGCTTATGTAGGGGATGCAGTCTATGAACTGTATGTTCGTCAGGCATACTTGTTTCCGCCAAAGCGTTTACACTTATATCATCAGTCTGTGGTGGCTCAAGTTCGCGCAGAAACTCAAGCGAGTCAACTGCAAGTGCTTGAACCCTTCCTCACCCATGATGAACGAGAAACAGTCCGACGAGGCCGTAATGCAGCGTGCCGATTTCCCAAACGGCTTGATCCTCAGATTTACCAACAGGCTACTAGCCTAGAAACATTAGTAGGATATTTATATTTAACTGATCCGGAGCGTTTGTCTGAGCTACTGACTTATTTAAATTTTGGATCGGATTGTTAATTAAATGTATGAGCAAACGTCACTCAACTGATTCTAAACCCAAATTCCGTTCTCGAAACAAAACCGCTTCCTCCTCACCCCACCTGCGTCCCACGAGAAGAGGAAACACCCAACCTCTGCCACAAGAAGAGGAAAATGATCGCCCAGATGAGAGTGATGATTTGATTTACGGTCGTCATACCGTTTTAGCTGCCCTTGAAAATCAGCGATCGCTCAATCGAATTTGGGCTTTAGGTCAACTGCGTACAGATAAACGCTTTCAGGAACTCTTACAGCAAGCCAAAGACCATGGAGTGATTATCGATCAGGTTAACACGCAACGGCTAGATCAAATCACCCAAGGAGCAAATCATCAAGGGATTGTGGCTCAAGTTGCCCCCTACGAATATCTTGACTTAGAAACGTTAATTGCTCAAGCTAAATTAGCAGATCCCAATCCTGTGATAGTGGTGGCAGAAGGGTTGAAAGATCCTCACAATATGGGCGCTATTATCCGCAGTGCCGAAGCATTGGGTGCTCAAGGCTTAATTATCCCTCAGCGGCGCTCTGTTGCCATTACAGCTACTGTAATGAAGGTCGCGGCGGGTGCTTTAGAAACCTTTCCCGTGGCGCGAGTGGTTAACTTGAGCCGAGGGTTAGAAGCCCTGAAAGCTGAGGGGTTTTGGATTTATGGCACAGTGGCCACCGCTCGTCAAGCCATCCAAAACATTGATTTTTCCGGGCCAATTGTGTTGGTGGTGGGGAGTGAAGCTGAGGGGTTAAGTCGCTTAGTGGAAAAAAACTGTGATCTCCTTGTTTCTATTCCTTTGCGAGGAATAACCCCCAGTTTAAATGTCTCCGTGGCAACAGGTATGGCCCTGTATGAAATTTATCGTCAGCGAAGTTAAGAGATTTTTACTAAAATCTGGTATAAGGAGACGCTGTTTAACCCTTAGTATTAAGATAATATACAATATATTAAGTTGATTTGCGGTGAGGGAATGCTCAGCAACTGCGGTGGACTTTAACAAGATTCTAGAAGTCGGTTTTGTCAACCGATCAATTTTGAATCAAGATTAATACTTTTTTTATTCAATTAACTTGAAAAAATAGGTGTAAATATGAAAGAAATTTTAATTAGCTTACTCAACTTTTTTGGACTAGCAGTCTGGATAGAAATTGATACAGAAAATCCAGAATGTACATACTATTTCGGCCCTTTTTTAACCCAAAAAGAAGCCCTGGCAGAACAACAGGGTTATATAGAAGATATTGAAAGTGAGGAGGCAAGGATTATTAATGTAAATATTAAACGCTTCAAGCCTTCAAATTTAACAATTATAAAAGCAGGTACAACGTTTATTAGTCAACGAATCATTGCTCATTTCAGTGCTCCATCTTAACTGATTCAAGAATTATTAATGTCTCTTCTTTTTCTGGATTTGAACAGGATATAGCGCGAAGCGCCCTTGCACTCTTGCAATAGTATATCTT
Organism: uncultured Lyngbya sp.; assembly: GCA_964401105.1. Lineage (GTDB taxonomy): Bacteria > Cyanobacteriota > Cyanobacteriia > Cyanobacteriales > Microcoleaceae > JAAURB01. Next base: position 7,073 of record CAYNXM010000287.1, read on the forward strand.
ATAGGCTTTTTAGCTTTTACTGATATCCTAACTAATGTGCGTAGTGCTATATTTAAAAAATTTTAAGAGTGGATTATTTAAAATGAGATTCTAACCAATAATTAATATCAGCCAGAACTTGCTGGGTAATTTCCCAAGGAAATAAATGTGCTGTATTCGGATAACAGTAATACTGAGCAATGGGAATCGCTTCGGCTGTGGCTTGAGTTGATGATGCTGTAATGTGGCGGTCGGCTGCACCTGCCATCACCAAAGCTGGACACTGTAAAGTAGACAGTTCTGCTTGACGATTGTACCCTGCTCGCAACGCTTGGGACAAGGCTGAAGTTGCAAATCGAGAGGTTTGCAGATAAGCCGGAACAGCCGATTGTGCGAGATAGTGATACGAGGTCGGTGTATGGCGTTGAATCAGATATCTAAATAGCGATCGCTTGCCAAAGGTTTCAATATTCCATCTCCAACCCGGAAATAACAAGTTAATCAAGCTGGCTATCCCAGTATAAAGATTATCTTGCCAGGAAATGGGTGGATGATTCCCCCTCGGTTGAGCAGCCGTTGCCACTAAAATCAATCCTCTCACTCGTTGGGGTTGACGCAGGGCGAGTTCAAGTCCTAAAATTCCCCCTAACGACCATCCCAGGATGATAAACTGATCCAGTTGAAGTTGCTCAATTAAAGCCTCTAAATCCAGTAAATGATCGCTCATTTGGAATGGTTGCCGAACCTGACTATTACCGTAACCTCGCAGATCTGGCGCAATGGTTTGGAAGCGGTTTGAAAGAGATTGGGTAAACACATCCATACACTGACCCGAACCGGGATGGCCGTGTAGACAGAGAATAGGATATCCTGTTCCTTTAATTTGAGTGTGGAGTTGAATCGCTGTCATGAGTCATGATTGATTAGTCATTGGTTCTTGCTGATTGCCTAACCACCCTATTGCTTAAAAAAACTATCTTTAATGTCGAGAGAGGACTCTCGGCTATGCTGATGTGGTGAATCTCGACCAATAAACAAACATATTTTAGCCTATTTCATATTTTCTACAAACAGCTTTTACTGATGTAGGCTAAAATATAACCATGCTTACCTTAACTTACGAGTACAAACTAGAGCCAACTGCTAAACAAATTGAGTACATTGAGAACACTCTTGATGTATGTAGAAGTGTTTGGAATTTTGCACTGGCTTCTCGTAAAGACTGGTGTAAGTCTCGTAAGTGTTCAATTAATGCTTGTTCAATTGAACGTGAATACATCATCTCAGCGGGCGATCGATTCCCTAATTACCATATACAAGCTAAACAGCTAACGGAAGCCAAGAAAACTAATGACTTTCTGAAATCGGCTAATGCCCAGGTTTTACAGCAAACACTAAGAACATTAGATAGAGCTTGGGATGATATGAAAGCTAGAGGCTTTGGCTTTCCGCGCTTTAAAAATAGGTATCGGATGCGGTCTTATGTCTTCCCTCAGTTAAACAAAGACCCGATATCTGTTGACTCAATTAAGTTACCTGGGCTAAAGAGTGTTCAATGGAGAATGTCTCGTCCGATTCCTGATGGTTTCGTTCCTAAGCAAGCAAGGATAGTAAGAAAGGCATCTGGTTATTTTGTAATGCTGTCACTGAGGCTAAATGTTGATGTTCCTAATCCATTACCTCATGGTCATCCTAGAGGTTTAGATTTGGGGTTTGACAAATTTGTAGCGACTTCTGATGGCAGAGAGATTAGACGACCTCAATTTCTCAAGACTCTACAATACAAGCTTAAATTGCTGTCCCGTAGACTGAGAAACAAACAAAAAGGCTCGAATAATCGACACAAACTCAATCAGAAAATAGCGAGATGTCATCAGCGTATATCTGATACCAGAAAAGATTGGCATTTTAAATTAAGCCATCAACTAGTGCAAGAGGCTGGCATGATTTTTGTTGAGGATATCAACTTTGTATCGTGGCAAAGAGGAATGCTCTCAAAGCATAGTGCCGATGCAGGATTTGGGCAGTTTGTTAATATTCTTGAGTGGGTATGTTGGAAAACTGACACTTACTTTGCCAAGGTAGATAAAGATGGAACTAGTCAAACCTGTCCTAACTGTGGCGCACATACTGGAAAGAAAACTTTAGATGTACGTTTTCACCACTGTAATGAGTGCGGGTATCGAACTTCAAGAGATGTTGCAGCTAGCCAAGAAGTCAGAAACCGAGGAATAAAGGCGCTCGGGCAGATCGTCTCAGAAAATGTCTGCGGACTGGATGCGACGGGGAGCATTGGTAACAGTGTTCTAGTTGGCACGGGACGAATCAGAAACCGCGCGTCGTGAGTCGAAGGCAATCCCTCACGTCTCGTGAGGGAGGATGTCAACTAACTTAAATATAAATCTGATGAATATTATTCCAGCAATTGATCTACTGGGTGGACGTTGTGTCCGACTGTTTCAGGGAGATTATAATCAAGCACAGACTTTTAATGATGATCCCGTAGCAGTGGCCTTAGAATGGGCATCCCAAGGCGCAACTCGCCTACATTTAGTCGATCTTGATGGTGCCAAAACCGGTCAACCGACAAACCATCAAGTGATTGAGGCTATTGTAAAGGCAGTTTCGATTCCGGTGCAAGTCGGGGGTGGCTTACGCAGTCAGGAAACGGTGTCAGCGCTACTGAACTTAGGGGTTGAAAGTGCTATCCTCGGAACTATTGCGGTGGAAAATCCTCAATTGGTTGGAGAACTCTGTCAAGCATTTCCTCAACAAATTATAGTGGGTATTGATGCTCGCAATGGCAAAGTCGCTACTCGGGGTTGGTTAGAAACTTCAGAAGTCTTAGCCACCGATTTAGCCGATCAAATGGCACAATTAGGAGCAGCAGCAATTATCTATACTGATATTCATCGCGACGGTACTTTACAGGGGCCGAATAAAGCCGCCTTACGAGAACTGGCTGAGGGGGTTGCCATTCCGGTCATTGCCTCTGGGGGTGTCAGTTCAATTAGAGACTTGTTAGGAATGCTGGCTTTAGAACCCTTAGGCGTGACTGGGGTGATTGTCGGGAAAGCGATTTATACCGGAGATGTTAATTTAAAAGAAGCGATTCAAGCCGTTGGTCAAGGACGATTTCAGGATATTGCGCCAGAGTTGGGAAATTCAACGTTTGCCTAGATTCGCGGTTGACCAATATTGATTATTATTTAGACCCTCCTTTCTTAATGAGTTTCTGTTTAATCATCCTCCAACTCTTTTGAAAACTCCAATATCCGACTATCATGGCAATCAGAAATAAAACTGGGTTGAAAATACCTAAAACTAAAGCGGAAATTCCAGGCCCTGGAGAATAGCCAGAAATTCCCCAACCGATACCAAAAATTGCCGAACCCAAGATCAAAGGTAAATCAATTGTTTCCTTGGAGGGTAAATAAAACTTCCGGGTGAGCAGAGGATGAGGTTGTCGTAAAATATAACGGAAGCCAATCAGCGTCACCCCAATTGAGCCTAAGAGAACAAATAGGAGGGTGGGATCCCATTCTCCGGTGAAATCCAAAAATCCCAGATCGCGATCGCGATCTATAATTTGAGATAATCCTATTCCTAAGCCAAACAGAATACCGGAAAATAAGGCAATCAGGTTCTGTTTAAGCTTTAAGCTCAATTTTTGTTGAGGTTGTGGTTTAATTTTATCCATGACGGATAATGAACACTGTAATAGAAGCAGTTATAAAAAATATCAGCACTGCAACCCCCGATCGAGGGGATAAACGACCCAAGCCACAAATCGCATCACCACTGATGCCAACCTTGCTCATGGCTGTGCCAAAACCCACAAGCAAGCCCCCTAGAATCATGGCCAGGGGTGAAAAGGTTGAGATCGGGGTGGGACTCGTCGCGAGGAAATTTTCGTAAGATGTCGCTCCCAGCAACATCCCAATTAGAAACAGCCAGCGCCAATTTTCTCTAGTATTTCCCCAAATCGCACCATTGACAATACTACTAATTCCAGCAATTCGGCCGTTAAATGCTAGCAAAATTGTAGCACTAATTCCGATTAAAATCCCCCCCGATAAAGCCCTCACCCAGTCAAAGTCTACCATCTCTATCCTCCTCCACTTCAAAAGGATTGTAGCCCGTCTGGTTCAAGAGCGGCGAATATTAAAACAACACCATTCTTGACGTTTCCAGAGGGTTGCCACAATCCACCCATGTTGTTCTAATGTATCTGCAATTGGCTTGGCTTGATCTAATAAAATTCCACTGAGAATTCCCCAGGTATTCGAGTGAACAATTTGGCTAAATTTGGGAATCAGATCGATAATCACTTCAGCCAGAATATTACAGAGAATGCCATCAACCGGATGATCGAGGTGTTCAAATAATCGCTCAATACTGCCGTGCTCAATCACCATTTTTTCGGGAGGAATTTGGTTCAGCTCACGATTATGAACCGCTGCCCGTGCCGCCAAGGGATCGATATCTACACTATAAGTTTGAGTCGCTCCCAAAAGCAATGCCCCAATCGAAAGAATTCCAGACCCACAGCCAATATCGGCGATAACGGCTTGTTCGGGTTTAATACTAAATCGCATTTCTAACGATTCTAAACAAAGCTGAGTGGTGGCATGAGTGCCTGTACCAAAGGCAACACCCGGATTTAACCGCAGAATTTGCCGATCTGGCTGAGTGGGTAAGGGTAACCAAGCCGGATAAACGAGTAAGTAATCTCCCACAGGAGTCGGTTCCCAGTATTTCTGCCAACTGCTGGCCCAATCTTGTTCGTCAATCAGATCCCACTCCACCGCCGGCGAGGCCATTTCTACACACAAAGCGTCTTGACGCAGCCATAACGATAAAGCAGCTAAATCTAACAAGTTGGCCTGTTGTTCGGGTAAATAAGCAGAGGTTAAGCAGGCATTATTTTTCATTTGACTGGCTGTCCCGCGACAGCCAAAATCTTCCAGTCGCCAAAAAATTGTTTCTTCCAGGGCTGGGTCACCAAGAACTTTAATTTCCCACCAGCTATGTGCCATATTGCGTTTCAACTTCAGGGTTTAGAGTATTTTAGGGAACTGGCAACTATGTTTAATCTAGAACGGATTTACAGTTAAACAGTTGTCAAGCTTTCATTTAATTTTGTTTGCCGCTTTGATGCTTCCTATCAAGACCCTTAGCTCAAGTTTACTACAGCCTCAGGGTGACTCATCTAAAAGTACAGCTTTAATCTAACTGAATCAGCAGAGCGATCGCCACCCTACTAAACCCTGTGAAACTTGATCGCACCAGCAGTCAAGAAGAAGAAAAAAGTTATAATGTTCTTCCTTCCTCTTGTCAGCGATCTTAGGATTGCAATTGCCCAGAAAGAGCAACCGTGTAAGCATCCCGAATACCAGGAACTTTCATGATTTCGCTTAACAACCCTTCCGGTAGGGGATCGTCGAGACTCAACACCATCACGGCCTCGCCCCGAACAATTCGCCGTCCCACTTGCATACTGGCAATATTGACATTAAAACTGCCCAACAGCGACCCAATTTTACCGATAATACCTGGCATATCCCGGTGTAGGGTAAATAACATATAGGGACTGGGGGGAACGTTAATCGGAAATCCATCAATATTTGTGATCCGGATTTCTTGTTCTCCTAAAATCGCCCCGGTGACGGAGTGAGTCCCCAAAGATCCTTTCGCCGACAGATGTAACGATCCTGTATAGTCACTGGCGGAAGTATCCAGGGTTTCGACCACATGAATGCCTCGATCTTTGGCTTCTAGGGTGGCATTAACATAATTTACCCGTTCCCGTAAGGCTTGGGTTAATAATCCTTTGAGGGAAGCCACTACAACGGGTTTGCTGCTATCGACGGCTAATTCTCCTTGCAGCCGGACTTCTAAGAAATCTACTCGACCCCCGGCTAATTGACCGGCAAAATTGCCCAAAGTTTCAGCCAATTGCAGATAAGGCTTGAGTTTTTCTAAGGCATCGGGATACAAACCCGGAATATTCACCGCAGACCGGGCAGGTAAGCCCAGCAAAACATCCCGAATTTGTTCGGCGACATCGACGGCTACATTCACCTGGGCTTCTTCGGTGGATGCCCCTAAGTGAGGGGTGAGAATAATCTTTTTACCCAATTCTCGTAAGGGTGAGTCGGCTTCTAAGGGTTCGTTTTCATAGACATCCAAAGCAGCCGCTGCAATTTGATCGATTTTGAGGGCCTCATACAATGCCGCTTCATCAATAATGCCACCCCGCGCACAGTTGACCAATCGAGCAGTGGGTTTCATCTTAGCAAATGCCGCCGCATTAATCATGTGATAGGTTTCTTCGGTTTTCGGCATATGCAGCGTAATATAATCTGCTTCTTGTAGCAATATATCCAAGTCCACCAAGCGACACCCCAGTTGTTGGGCCCGTTCTTGGGAGATAAACGGATCGAAAGCTAGCAGCTTCATCCCCATGGCTTTGGCAGCTGTTGCGACGTGGGAACCTATTTTTCCCAGTCCTACGACTCCTAGGGTTTTCTTATAGACTTCTACACCAATAAAACTTTTACGGTTCCATTGACCACTTTTAACAGACTGATTGGCTTCCGGGATATAACGGGAGAGGGATAACATCATCGCCAGAGCGTGTTCGGCAGCGGCAATAGTGTTACCCTGAGGGGAATTGACCACCACAATTCCTTTACGAGTGGCAGCGGTAACATCGACATTATCCACACCCACTCCTGCCCGACCAATGATTTTCAGTTGGTCAGCCACCTGAATCATGTCTTGAGTAATACGAGTCCCAGATCGGATCATCCATCCGTCATATTCGGGAGCAATTTTAATGAGTTCTTCTGGGGGTAAGCCTGTTTTAATATCGACTTGCGCCACTTGAGATAGAATATCAATTCCAGCTTGATCGATTGAATCAGATACAAGAACTTTAGGCATAATGATAGTAACGCTGATAGATAAATTGCAACAGTGGGGAGTTTGACACTGGCGGCCTGATAAGCAAGACCGCAGTAGGACATTTTAACCGTTGTTGGGGTCGGAGTTACATCAATTCACTGAAAACTTTAATTTTGAGGGGTGGCGCTACAATATTACCTCTCTCACACCCTCTCACACCTGAAGCCCTTTCCGTTATAATCTCAGAACAGATTGAATCTCAATCTATTTAGCCTGTTTATTCATCGAGAGTGTTATTTTAATTAATCTATGAACTATCTGGTTGCTGTCCTGGGCGATCGCATCTCTGCCGAAGCCGCCTCAGTTGCTTTG
>CAYNXM010000288.1:0-9713 GCA_964401105.1 uncultured Lyngbya sp.
TTTGCACCCCAATCGTGATTAATATCACAATCTTACCGATTGAGAGAATAAGATGACTATATAGTCAAGAGTATATTCATCTCAATGCCTTGGCTTCCCATTCTCACTCTACACCCGTTGTGAGTGGTTTGTCAACCCCATTGGCTCTCAATATAATTAAGTCTAAATAAATTTTTGACAATTTTATAAAAGAATATGGCTGACTCTTTATTAAAACCTAAACAAGTATTGAGAGAGTTTATTACTGCTTTGCCTACTGTTTATTTTTCGCTGATCATCATTAATTTACCCTTATTTATTTTTAGTCCTCCAATATTAGGCACGACTTTACTTAAAATTATAGGTATACTGTTTATTTTTCCTTATCTACAAGGGGCATCAATTTTATATACTTATAACTTTTTAGAAAAAAGAATAGACAATATTTAAATACCTATAAAAGAACGTTAAAAAGCTTTTTAAGATTGATAGGAGGACATATTATAGTACTTTGGATGGTTTCAGGAATCACTTTTTTAGCCTTTTTATTGTTTTTATTTATTGGCATACCACTCAACTTTACGTTAAAAAATATAATAGCCTTTTTATCGTCTTTATTGATGGGTATACCACTAAATTTTAGCTGGGGAAACCCTGGTTATTTATTTCTAACAATTCTTATCGTTGTTACAGGTTTATTGCTGATTTTTTACAATAGCAAACTTATTTTGATACCTCATTTTATCGTGATTGAAAATCGGGGTGCTGAAGATAGCTTTATTCAAACCCTACAGCTGACAAAAAATAATGAAATCAGAATATTTCTATTCTTGATGGTGGGAATTGTTTTAACTGTTAGTTTATTTTATGCAGTAGCATCATGTTCTGAAATAGCCAGAATAATTGTAGTTTTTCTATGCCAGCCTTTATTTATAGTCTATTCTGTTATCGTTTATCGGCATTTGAAACAAAATATTGATTCATCAGTATGATTTAATGGGGTTGACACTCGGGACAAAAATGAGCCGAACGTCCGGCTAATTTGAGGCGTTGAATAGAAGTCTGACACACTCGACAAGGTTCTCCCGCGCGGTTATAAACCCAAGCGTTACCGCCATAGTTACCATTTGTACCGGATACACTGAGAAAGTTACGAATAGTGGTGCCGCCAGCGGTAATAGCTTCTTGTAAGACTTGAATTAGAGACTCTCGTAATTGTTCAATTTGGGAAGTTGTTAAGGTGCTACAAAAAGTTGTGGGTCGAATATGACTGAGAAATAAAGCTTCATCTGCATAAATATTCCCAACTCCGGCAATAATGCTTTGATCTAATAATGCATTTTTGATGGGGCGTTGACGGCGTTGTAATTTAGCCTGAAAGTACGAAACGGAGAATTCTGTTGAAAAGGGTTCTGGCCCGAGTTTCTGTAAGCCTGTGATGATGTCAGCCGCTTCTAATTGCGGTTCTACCCACCACATCTGCCCGAATGTTCGTTGATCTACAAATCGTAGTTCTTGCTGGTGAGGAAAAAACAGTCTAACTCTTGTATGTTTCTGGAGCGGCTCTTCCTGACTCACCCACAGCAGTTGCCCTGTCATCCGTAGGTGAACCCCTAAGCATCCGGCAGCAGCGTTTGAGGCTGAATTTAGCTGGGCTAAGAGATACTTTCCCCGGCGATGCCATTGTTGAATTTGAATTCCTTCTAAGCCTTGTAAAAAATCAGTCACAGAAAGTGGGTGAGCTATGGTACGTTTTAGTAACACATCCCCACCCACACAGGTTTGATGTAAGGTCACTTGGTTAAGACCAAGTCTGACTGTTTCGACCTCTGGCAATTCTGGCATCGGCTGTGTTAAAAGTATTGCAAGACTAGCGTGAACATGAATAGTTTTTCCTGAACGCCAGGATAACAGCCTAGCCGTGATGTTGTGTTAGTTTAGCTTTTCTTTGCAGGTGGTGCTTCTACCTCAACTAATTCGCTTTCTGCATAGTTGTTAGTATTGACACCACCATCTGTACCACTGTAGGCGGTATAGTTGACTTTATCAAACCGAACGATCACAGGATAACGAATACCAGTTTTGTCTACAGACGCAACTGTTCCGACTTCCTGATACCAGTAGGACTCTTTCCGGAGAATACGAACTTTAGAACCACGTTGAACCATGGGTTTTTTTTCCTTTTGAGATTAAAAAACAGCATTAGCCATGTAATGCTTAGAGTACTACTGGATAGGCGTTTTCGGTGCAATAACCTGTTTAAGTTTTGTTGCGTTGGCGATCCAGTGCACCTGAACGAAATGGGCTGAACGTCCCCACATATCTGGCTTGACTAAAATTTTATCAACTTTGAGGTTAAACGGAATAGCGGTGGTCAGATATCGTTGAGTCATACTTCCCAACTCCGGAGCGAGCTGAGTGGCGGCGGTAGCGGCTAGGCCAATACCGAGAAGTTGTTCAATGGGGCTTTTCGGCAGCAGAAAATTAATGCCCAAAGCCAGTCCACCGGTTAATAACATTCCCACTGATAAATTGGTGCCACAACGGGGATGAACCGCTAAATTCCATTCTCCCTGGGTCAGGCGAGATAGTGCAGTTTGAACGGCTTGCCGTAGTGGAGTGGTATCCCCTAGCTTATACCCATACAAGTAAAAGCCCGACTCCGTAGACATTCCCCCGAGAGCATCTGGGTTAATAGAGATTCCCCCGTTACGTGCTACCTCACTCAACACCCAAACCGTTGCGTGTTCTAATGCATGAACTTGTCGAATTGTCAATAGATCTTGCAATCCAGGAAAAAAGCTCAGTTGATTTAATAATTCTTGATCCCACTGAGCCTCAGGTACAAAGTCAAACAGAGACGAAGGTGTGGGGGAAGTGTAAGAAGGAGCAGTTGTTGTCATTACCATGACCTCCATGGGGTGAGAAGAGACACTCTTTGAGGGGGAGAAACAAAAATAAAGTTAATCATCAAATTTCTATACTCCCTACCCCCCCTCAAACGAAGAATAACCAATCATTAACTTTCGATCAGTTTACCCGCTCGAAATGTACCCGGAAAACGTTTGCCATTGGCATCAATTAAGGTTCCAGGGCCGTGGGGAATTCCGCCGCGAAATTCGCCCACATAGCGAGAGCCATCCGGAAAGCTACAACTCCCTTTACCATCTAGGTTTTGATTGTAAAACTCTCCTGAGCAGCGGGTGCCATTCTCCCGAGTGAAAACCCCTTCACCAAACGGCTGTCCGGCGAAAAACTCACCTTTAAAGCGATCGCCATTGGTATAAATGAATTCTCCTGAGCCATCAGGCTGACTACTACTGGCTCCGCTGCCGACTTCGGTTACGATTTCAAATTCCCCAACGTAACGATTTCCATCAGGGAAAATCACAGTCCCTTGGGTGATATTGCCGTCTCTAAACACTCCAACAATGCGGGAGTCATCGGCAAAAATAAATACCCCTTGACCATTGGGAAGACCGTTACGAAATTGTCCTTCATAGCGATCGCCATTGGCGTAGACGTAAATCCCTTGACCATCTGGTCTACCGTTGACAAAACCCCCTTCATAATTATCACCGGCTCTGGCTCCGGCACTATAATTACACTTGACTTGACCTGTGGGTGGATTTCCTTCACAGAATGGAGGTGGGTCACCTTGTTGCTGAGCAACAGAACGGGAAGAATAGGAAAACAAGCTGAGGCTAGTGATACCCGAAATCACTAACGTTAAAATGCCCAGTTTTCGACGATAACGAAGCATAATTAATTCTTAAAATTGCGGCTATTATTGAGTTTATTTCAATTTATATTGTACCCAGCTCACATTTTATTGAAAGCATTAATAGTCGGTGGCGGTGGCACAATATTATTGAGTTCTTCTGTCATCGGCATTGAACCGACTTCGACCGCTACCTCCACTCCATTTTGCTCAAAAATGACAATTGGATCGCTTTGTTGGCTAAACTTAACCCGCTTCACCAACACCTGACCATTGGCAATAGTTTGCCCCACTGTCACATAACGACTGGTGGGTTCGGTTGGTGCTTTGAGAATTACTCTAGTGTTATTCCCAGTACGTACAACACCTGTGACGGCAATCGCTTCAGCAATGGTTGTAGAAGGCGGTGGTGGGGGTTCAGCAATGACTGGAGGATTAGGATCAACCCAGGCGTTGGGTGGTTCTGATGGGGGTAAATTGGGCAATTGAGGGATTGCAGCCACCTCTAAGGGGGGCACTGTCGGGGGGCTAGGCGGTTGCGGCGCGGCAGTTGCGGATGGACTGCTCGGAGCGGACGGACTACTCGGAGCGGACGGACTACTAGCAACCGGTGGAAACCCTGGAACAGAGGGCAAACCCGGAACCGATGCAGCGCCAGACGCTTGCACTGGGGGAGTAGGAAGTTGCGGCAGGGCCGGAATTTGTGCCGGTGGTAGAGATGTTGCCACGACTGTTTGAGACTCTGGATTTGTTTGATTACCGCCTGTAGCTGTAGCTGTAGCTGTACCTGTAGCTGTAGCTGTACCTGTTGTAGCTGTACCTGTTGTACCTGTACCCGTTTGTCCAGGGTTAGAAACCGTAACCACAGGAGTATCTCTCCAAGCAACTGGCGCTGCTGCGACAGGTAGGGAGGGAAGTTCAGGTACCTGTCGTGCGTTTAGTTCCAGGGACTGAGTCACCTCTTCTTCTTCTTCCTCTGGTGTACCTTGTACAACTAGGGGAGGAAGTACGCTAAATGGATCGGCTGCAGTCGTTACAGGAGTGCCATTGGAACCCCCTTTGAGTTGTAGAAGCCGCTCTTCGCCTTTAGTGGATTGAATCAAACCCGCGTCAGCCGCTGCTTGATCTTTCTGTCTTTCCTCAACCAAGGGGTCTTCAAACTCTTCTAACTGACTTTGCTCGTCATCCTCATCCTCATCATCATCCTCATCCTCATCGTCATCCTCATCACTTTCTTCGCCATCTTCGTCTTGTTCCCCACTGCCTTCGGTTTCGGCTGGAGTAGTTTCTTCAATGGTCTCAACTTCGTCGGCTTCTTCCTCCGATGAGCCACATCCTCCTAATGAGAAGGTCAGAATCCCGATAGCAAGAATCAATACAAGCTTTTGCATGACCCGTCCCAGAAACATCGCATTTTTATATCACTTTAAGGATAGCCTAAGGATCGCCAAATGGTTGATTTATTGATTGATAAATTTTTGATCACACCCGGTTGTTTTGCGCAACGGTTGGATAAAGGCTTGGGGGGATCAGTGACGAGGAGACACGGAAACAGCCTCTGTCAACCGCCCACCTTGACCCCTACTCCAAAGCTACCTGAAGCCACAAATGATCGACAATACTGGCTTCAACTCTGCAATTTTGTGCCAAACTGCAACACCGTTTCGGCTGAGTCGATGGTATTATGGCGATGAAATGCAAGAAGTGAAAAGGTAATTTGGCATGGCACGAATGTCTGTATCTCCTGTTGTACTCATCATTTTAGATGGTTGGGGCTACCGTGAAAAAACGGACGGAAATGCCATCGCTGTTGGTAACACCCCTGTATTAGATAGTCTGTGGACGGCTTATCCCAGCACTTTAATTCAAGCCTCTGGCAAGGCTGTCGGACTACCGGAAGGTCAAATGGGTAACTCAGAAGTGGGTCACCTGAATATTGGCGCGGGGCGAGTTGTACCCCAAGAGTTAGTTCGGATTTCCGATGCGGTTGAAGAAGGTACAATTCAACAAAATCAGGCACTGGTGCAAGTGTGTCAGGATGTTTGTCAAAGACAGAGTAAATTACATCTGATTGGTTTATCTTCAGAAGGTGGGGTTCACTCTCATCTCAATCATTTATTCGGTTTACTCGATGTTGCTAAGGCTAACGGGGTAACAGAGATTTGTATCCATGCCATTACCGATGGTCGAGATACTAACCCGAAAGATGGTATTGTTTCTATTCAAAAGATCCAACGATACATTGACCAAGTGGGTGTTGGGCGCATCGTGACCATTTGTGGTCGTTACTATGGGATGGATCGAGATAAACGTTGGGATCGGGTAGAAAAAGCTTATCAAGTTCTAACAACCAATACAACTGAGCCTGAACGTTCGGCTGAAGAAGTGATCCAAGGCTTCTATGCAGAAGGGGTAACAGATGAATTTATTCTACCGACTCGGATTGCACCGGGTGCGGTTGAACCGGGAGATGGGGTAATTTTCTTTAATTTCCGTCCAGACCGGGCGCGGCAACTGACCCAAGTGTTTGTCGATCCAGATTTTACAGGTTTTGAACGGGAATTGATCCAACCTTTAACTTTTGCTACCTTTACTCAATACGATCCTAGCTTTGCTGTTTTAGTTGCTTTTAAACCTCAGAATTTAGATAAAATTCTCGGTCAAGTGATCGCAGAAAATGGGTTAAAACAGTTACGGACGGCGGAAACCGAAAAGTATGCCCATGTGACTTATTTCTTTAATGGAGGTTTAGAACAACCGTTTGAAGGGGAAGATCGGGAGTTAGTCCCGAGTCCCTCTGTTGCGACTTACGATCTTAAACCAGAAATGTCAGCCGATGCGGTAACCGATTTGGCGATCGCAGCTATTGAAAAAGGGATCTATTCTTTAATTGTGATGAATTATGCCAATCCTGATATGGTTGGACATACGGGCATGATTGATGCGGCTGTGACAGCGGTTGAGACGGTCGATCGATGTATTGGTGAATTATTGCAAAGTATCAGTCAAGCTGGGGGAACGGCAATTATTATTGCAGATCACGGTAATGCCGAATATATGAAGGATGAGAAGGGTAACCCCTGGACGGCTCACACGACTAATCCGGTACCGTTTATCTTAGTAGAAGGTGAAAAACGGAAAATCCCCGGTCATGGGACAGAAGTTCCGCTGCGGAGTGATGGCTGTTTGGCTGATATTGCCCCGACTATTCTACAGATTTTAAACTTGCCTCAACCGCCGGAAATGACGGGACAGTCGATGATTTTACCGACAGAGTTTGAAGTGCGAGAAAATCGTACTCCAATGAAGGTTCGGGTTTAGGTTGGAGAGAACAGGCGTAAGGGCAAAAGGGCAAAACTTTTCTCTTCTATTATTGAAGACTAAGGAAATAGCCTGATGAATGACAAATAGCCCACAAATGTTAAACTGAAAAACTAACAATAATTTAAAGTAACGATAACAAGCTATGGCAATTACTGATATTTTGCAGGGAATTTGGTCTTTATCCGCGTTAGGCTTAATTATTTTAGTGCTATTGCACAGTCCTAAAGGTGACGGCCTCGGTGGTATTGGTGGACAGGCTCAATTATTTAGTAGTGCAAAAAGTGCAGAAACAACACTGAACCGTATTACCTGGATGTTGGCAGTCACATTTATTGGCTTAACGATTATTTTAAGTGCAGGTTGGATTAGTTAGTTGCTTTGCGATTAACCCTGTTGTATCATCCAAACTAAAAAGCCTAAAATCGGCTCAACGGGTGGCAAAGGATAATCGGTTAAATCGATAGTAACAGACTGTTTTTCTAATTTGAGAAACCGCCAAACTGTCCCACTGGTAACGGTTCCGTAAATAGTTGAGATCGGTTGTTGGTGATGTTGATTAAAACGTTGGGCAGCAACCATCTCCGCTAAACATTGTCCTAAAGCGGGTTTTAAGTCTTCTTTTTTGGCTTCAACCAATACGATAGCAGGGGCTTTTATAAAGAGTTGTTCGGGGGAACGACTTATTAAAAAATCAACATATCCGGTTAATTCAGCTTCGGGTTCTACATTAAATTCTTCCCCGGAAAATACGCTTATTTTCCCTTTCAATTGACGTTTCACTTCGAGTAAAACGGGGTTAATTATTCCTTCGGAACGGGCTTTTTCTGTACTGACTGCGATCGCCCAAGGTACTGTTTCTTTGAGAGTCTCTCTCAGCAAAGCACTCGGATGAATAGCAGAAGAAGAAATCTCGGGTAAAAAGCGATCGCCTTCAATCAGGGTAAGATTAAAATCATTTACAGCTTTACTTAAGCTAAATTTACCATAAGGCATTTTGAATTCTCCTGATTTATCCCACGACGAATTTAGTTATATTCTTTATATTAGGTGGGTTAGTTAGCGTTAGTGGGTTAGGTGTGTTAGTAACGCACCCTACAATAATTCTCTGTTGCCTCAATTTATGATTGAATTGAACCACAAAGACACTCATAACACAAAGGGAAAGTATTTCAAAAAAAGGTTATTTCCTATTTTGTTAAAGTTGAAGTTTGACAAAATAGTAATTTTATGCATATTATCTATACTACTCACATCCGTGCTTGCCCAGTCGCAGGAGGGTGAAGTTCCTTTGCAGCCGCATCCATTACCGCCTAGTTTAGTGGAATGGCAACCGGAGAATACAGAAGATTATTTTGATCAAATTGAAACACCGAATGTGGGTTCTTTAGTTTGGACGCGGTTTCCGATACAGGTGTATGTTGAACGTCCAACCAGCAACCCTCAGCAGTGGCGAGAACAGGTGATAGAGGCGGTTTTGGAGTGGAATGATTATTTACCGTTGCAGGTGGTAGAAGGGGCAGCAGAAGCAGATATTCAAATTTGGTCTCGTCGTCCTCCTCTGGAACCGGGGAACTTACGGGCTAGTTCGGCTGAAACTCGTTATCAGGTGGATATTGAGGAAACGGATAATGGTGAAAAAATGTTATCTCATCAATTTACAATTTGGCTGAGTCCGACGCAAACGGGGAAGTATATTAAAGCGGCTATTCGTCATGAATTGGGTCATGCGTTAGGAATTTGGGGACATAGTCCTGTTGAAACGGATACCATGTATTTTTCTCAAGTTCAACAACCGCCAGCTATTTCTATTCGAGATATTAATACTCTTAAAAAGATTTATCAACAACCGACACGTTTAGGATGGCCTGTTTCTGTTGATTGATTTTAACGTGGGTTAGATAACCTCCCCTAGCCTTTCCTAGGAGGAGGGGAACAAGAAGTGTGAAAAACAGCTAAATTACTCAACGATAAAATAGAGATTATTTGCCCTTCTAACCTTCCCTAGCCTTTCCTAGGAGGAGGGGAACAAGAAGTGTGAAAAACAGCTAAATTATTTGATGATAAAATAGAGATTATTTGCCTCTATAACCTCCCCTAGCCTTTCCTAGGAGGAGGGGAACAAGAAGTGTGAAAAACAGCTAAATTACTTGATGATAAAATAGAGATTATTTGCCCCTCTAACCCCCGACTACATCCCCCAATTCGCTCCCTCTCCTCGCAGGAGAGGGCTGGGGAGAGGTCTATTTTACTATCAATATTTATCAGCGAAATGTTGTCTCAATAAATCGTGAACAAATCGATATCCACCCCCAACTCGTTGTAAAAATAAACGGTCTGTAGAATAGTCAAGAAAGCGTGCATAATTCCAGGGGATGTAACGGTTAAACCACAGAACTAAGCGCAGAGAAAAATGTTGAATTGCAGGTGTTCCACTTATAATGAGACTAAATAGTAAGCTTAATCCAAAACCACCCATTAAAGTTTTAAAAAATGGAATTGATTTTCCTATATCTGCAATTAGTAAGTTGAATAGTTTTACAAAAGGTAAAAAGGCAATGCATGTAAATGTAGCAATATTCTTTATGGATTGCAAAATTCCTTGATTCGGAATATTTTTTAACTTAATTTCTGAGATGTAAATCCCAAGCAATAGCCCACAAATCATTCCAAAACTTATCCCAGAAATAGG
>CAYNXM010000289.1:0-11217 GCA_964401105.1 uncultured Lyngbya sp.
GTTGGCGCGCGCGCCTTCTGGGAAGTTGGCTAGCGCCAAACATTTCCCGTAAACATTTTCCGTCAGGGGTTGACAGCTCCGCGTTCGGTTTTGTATGATATGAGATATAGAGTACAATTGAATAGAAGTGTACCTAAAAACTCAAATTCAACTGAAATTATCAGGTATATCCTCCTAAAACCCTAATATTGTCGTAGAAGTAATCATAGTGTAATTGAATTTAAGCGACTTCCAAATCCTCAAGATTGCATTGATATTAAAGACTCTAGTTTGAGGCGAAGTTGACAAAAATACGAAAATGTGCATTTCCCTCGAAAGGAAGTCTAAATTGTAGAGAAAGCATTTCACCCATTTTGGGGTTTGATAAAATAGCAGAGACGTCTTTAAAAACGCCTCTACAATAATAGTCATTAAATGCTTTCTATTCGGGGAGACCCTTCACCGTTAACCCATGCGATTTGATGAATCTGACGACGACGAGCTAAATCCTTAACCCTGTCAGGATCATTTGAATTTAACTCAATTTCAACTCGAACTAAATGATTAGACTCTCGCAAAGTTTGAGCATAGGAAAATGCTGCCGCCGAAGCTTGATCCGTTTCCGCAACCACCAGCCAGTCACTAGCGGGGGTTTGTTTAGGGAGTTGACTGGTATTCAATAAAACCTGATGTAAATCCTCAATATTGACCGCAAAACCAATACCCGGTTCTGTTTTGCCTTGGGGATGATACAGTCCAAGTAACTGGTCGTAACGTCCTCCTTTTCCTAAGATCCGACAACCAGAATCACTATTACTAACGGCTGTAAATACAATCCCTGTATAATAATCTAATGTCTGAATTAAACTCAGATCGAGTACAATCGCTGGCTCAGTATTTTGTGTCAAAGCCGTATTCGGATGAACAGACCAATATTGTCGTAATAAATCTATCAAAGATTTCAGATGAGATACAATCTTTTGTTGCTCATCATTTAACTCTAACTGTGCTACTTTTGCGAGCACATCTTCTGGTTTTCCCCGCAAGTCAAATAAGAATAAAGCCAATTCTCGTAAAGTATCTGATAGGGGAAGTTGTTCTAGACTAATACGATCTAAATGAGCGATCGCCCGCCGAACCTGTTCCCGTTGTTGTTCTGGAAATGCAGATAATAGGGAACGAGTTAAACCCGCTTCGCCAATGATGAGATGACAGTCTGTTAATCCTAAATTTTGTAAGCATTCTAACAGCAACAATAAAATTTCACTGTCTGCTAATAAGCCTTCTGCGCCGAGTAATTCTACCCCCGCTTGATAAAATTCCAGTTGAGCACCGTAAGCGGCTGTGTGTTCTTTACGGAAAATATTACCGTTGTAATATAGTCGTTGTGGCCAGCCCTGAGTGTCAATCATGCGGGTAACTGTTGCCCGAGCAATAGAGGCTGTAAATTCTGGGCGTAACCCCAAACCGACTTCATCACTCTCTTGCAGTTGAATAACAGTCGAGGGTTGAACTGCACCGCCTGCTGTGAGGGTATCTAAACGTTCGAGGGTTGAGGTAATAATCCGGTGATAACCGAAGCGATGAAACACCTGCTGTAAGCGACGCTCTATCCAGATCTTTTGGTCAACATCGAGGGGAAGTAAGTCTCTTGCCCCGAGGGGAGGTTGATAAACCATGTTTTATCGAATATTAAACAAATCAGTGAGTTATGGGTTACTGGTTCTTTAAGGGAAAAGAAGATTAGATATAAACTCTTCGCCCTCAATTAATCAAAGATCAACAACTAATAACGAATGACTCTTTACTTCTTCTTATTACCGCCAAACAGTCCCCCAAACAAGCCTCCCCCTGATTTTTCTTTACTTTTGCTCTTGGCTGTGGTGGTTGTCAGTTTCTCCAATAGCTTTTTAGCCTCTATTGCTTGGGGTTGTTTGGCATCAAGCTGTAATGCCCGTTTAATATGAGGGGCTGCCAATTTAGGTTGATTTTGCTTAAGGTAAACTAACCCCAGCAACCCATGGCAACGACTATTAGTTGGTTCTCGCTTCACCGCATCTTTTAGTTCTAAAATGGCTTGAGCATAGTTACGGGTTTCCATCAATTGTTCAGCCCGACGACAGGCTTGATCGACAAAAGATTCTTTTTGGGGTGGTGGCGGCGGTGGTGGCGGTGTTGTTGTTTTGGGTATTGACCCAGATGAGGTTGTAGAAGCAGTAGCAGCCGGGGTAGCAGCAGGCATTGTAACCGTTCCTTTTTGCCCTTTTCGTAATAAATATGCTAAATTGAGTTCGCTAATTTGCCCGGTAATATCTAAGGTATTTTGAGGGTTTTGGTATTGCTGTTTTGCTAGATCCCCCAGTAGGGTTTCGTAAGTTTGCTGATAATTCCCAGCTTTGAGTAAATCTTGGGCGGGCTGACTGGTTAATTGCAACTGCTGCTGTTGTTTGACAGCGCGATCGCCTATCGTTTTCAGCAATAGTGTATATTCTTTTCTTTCCTTTTCCTTAGAAAACTGATTATAAGCCGGACTGAGTAACTTCGCGAGTAACTGCTTGGCAAGTTCTTTTTCTTCAGGGTTGTCAAACGGACAAGTATCAGGGTGTAGCTGACGGGCTAGCCGCATATAGCGCTTACGAATTGTACTAAACTCAGCCTCTAGAGGAACACCAATAATTGCGTGATTGTCTCTAAAATCAAATTGAAATAATCCCTGTTTAATCTCAAATACCATAATATCTTGCCTTCCTTAACCTGAATCGCTTTAATCCAAGAGTTCAGTTATGCCACCGCGACTTGTTTATTCAGTCATTTTAGACTGCCTTTATTTTACTATTTTCGGGATAATTCAGTTAAAAATCAAAAAGCGCTTTCCCTTTTCCCTTTGAGTAATTGCGGATGAGATTAAAAATCATCACTGTAACGTTCTTCTGCCCAAGGTTCACCTCGTTTGTGATAACCATTAGCTTCCCAAAACCCTAACGCTTCCTCATCGAGAAATTCAAGTCCATTCAACCATTTAGCACTTTTCCAAGCATAGAGATGAGGCACCACTAAACGCAGAGGGCCGCCATGTTCAGCAGAAAGGGGTTCTCCGAATAAAGTATGAGCAAAGAAGTTTTCCTCGCGCAAGAAGTCGTCAGTGGCAATATTAGTGGTATAGCCGCCATAACAATGTTCCATGACATGAACTGCTTTGGGGTCAATTTCCACCTGTTGCATAAAGTCAGTGACTTTAACTCCTGTCCACTTCACATCCAGCTTAGACCAGCGCGTCACACAATGAAAATCTGCGGTAAATTGCTGTTGAGGCATAGCCATCAAATCTGCCCAACTAAATGTTTTCGCAGTAGCCAAACCCCAAACTTTTAACTGCCATTCATCAGTACTAATTTCTGGAGTCGCTCCATAAGTTAAAACCGGAAACCCTTTAGCTAAATATTGCCCTGGAGGAACGCGCTCACTCTGTTCGGCTTCGGGTTTATTAAAAAATTTGCCTAGCATTTCAATAATCTTTGCGATCGCCTTGATGGGGTCAATTATATCGTGAAAGGGATGACATCATTGAGGGCCATTGTATTGTATAGACTCAGTCCTTCTGAATACCGGACACCACTAATCATTATCAGCGTGTTCAAATTCATAAACATAAAACAGTCGGCTCAACTGCTTCAATTTATACCCAGCAAAAGCCAGTAAAGCCGCACTCCCCAGGGCTAACCAAAATCCTAATGGAGGAACAGCGATCGCTGAAACAGAAGTATCAGTAACAGCGATCGCTGCTGTTGCTGCTTGGATGGCGATCGCCCGTGCGTCTATAATTATCCCTAAACACAGACACAACCCAGCCACAACATAAGTCAAAATCGTCAAGCGATTAATATTTTTCAGTGCATCCTGACAAACCTGACAATGTTTGGTATGAGTTTCCCACACATCAAATAGTTTTCGCTTATCATATTCTGGTGGCGGTAATTGAGGATCGCATTCTGTTGCCCAGGGTATGCCACCGCCAGCGCGTTTCTCTAACCACTTGCGCAGTGTAATCACCATTTTATCTTGGGGATTAGGTGTATAGACAGCATCCAGCCATTTTCCTTGCGGTTGCTTTGCTAGAATTTGCTGTTGGTAATGCAGAAATACTGAATCTTGATGTAAAAACAGAGGACCCAGCAGATGATTTAACCATTCAGGCATAGGTAAACCAAAGAATGCCAAACCCTTTGGTCGCTTTCCTTGTTCATCCTTGACAAATACCTGACATCCGATTGTACGACACCAACCGGGACGAGAGGGAATTGCATACAACGCCAGAATAGATTTTCCACCATTCTCAAGTTCAGAGAAAATTCTCATGTGACAGGGGGGTTGAAAGTCATGGATAGCCCGTTTGACACCAGGTGTATTGAGTGGTGTGATTTCAAAAGAGAAACCGTCTTGGGCTGAAATCTTCCGGACTGGAATCATGTCATAATATTTGGCATCCGTGTACCTGCTACCCATCAGTCCGTGGTGTGAAACGGGAACATGAGCTGGGTCGGAAACGTTTTCCATGAATAAATCCCAACCGTAGGGGAGTTCCCGCATACTCCAATACAGTTTCACAACTCTATCGGAGGGATTCTCCAATTCAGGAACAATCCTGGGTTGGCTTAATTGACTTTCTAGCTGGGCTTGGGAACCTGATTCTGGCCAAACCCACACTAAACCTTGACGTTCCTGGGTGGGATACACCACTGCACAGGATTTACTGTTGGAACAGTGTTTAGCTTCCGTTTCCGGGTCTTTAGA
The DNA here is from genome assembly GCA_964401105.1 of uncultured Lyngbya sp. Lineage (GTDB taxonomy): Bacteria > Cyanobacteriota > Cyanobacteriia > Cyanobacteriales > Microcoleaceae > JAAURB01. Next base: position 4,771 of record CAYNXM010000289.1, read on the forward strand.
CTGAGGGATACTGACACATTTTCCCTCAGAGTTAAACCGCCAAGCGTGGTATGCACATAACAGTGTTCCATCGGACTCAACCCGACCTTCAGAAAGAGGAACCAGTCGGTGGGGACAAACGTCTTCAAAGCAACACCATTTTCCGGAACCATCGCGCCACAGAACTAGATTTTTGCCCAGTAACTGCAATGGCTGGGGACGAGTGGGGTCTATATGGTCTACAACGGCGACTGGATACCATTGTTTAGTCCACTGAAATAGTTCTGTTTCTGTTGCTTCTTGGGTGTCTTGCTTGGGAAGTTTCTCTGTTACCACGGTTACTCCTGATTTCAGTGGATCGCGACTGAGGTGAAGTTTTGACGATTGATTGACTATACAATTATCCCTGAGTCTACTCCATCGATCAAGTTTAAGTCTAAAAAGTAGAATATACAGGGTTATCTCTGGGCGATCGCTTCATCAGCTCAATTGTAATTGGCTAATTTATTCTCAACCCAAACAACAATAATTCTCCTACAATGACTACTTTTTGATCGCAGTGTCACCCTGATTATCGTACAATTCTACTGGCTTCATTGAACTCAATAATTATTGTCTTCTTGTCTCTCCTCTGCCCGCTCTCACGTCCAGGAAGACAGGGGCGGTCTGTTTAACAATGCATTACTCAAAGAGGAGTGTAACGCCCCGTTAGTGGCTAAAATACGTCCGGATTTGATATCGTAAGGGCTACCATCATAAGCTGTAACCTTTCCCCCTGCTTCCTGTACGATCACCGTTCCGGCTGCCATATCCCAAGGAGACAATCCCCGTTCCCAATACCCATCAAACCGCCCGCTGGCAACATAAGCTAAATCAAGGGCAGCCGAACCCATACGACGCACTCCTTGAGTCAGATGAGTTAAATGACAAAATTCAGCATAATTATTATCCGAGGTTTCACGCCTGTCATAAGCAAAACCCGTAACGAGTAAACTATTGGATAAATCCTTAGTTGGCGAGACATTAATCGGTTGGCGGTTGCAAGTTGCCCCTAAACCTATTGCCGCTTGAAATAGTTCTTGACGAGAGGGGTCGAGTACTACCCCGACTTGAGGAACCCCATCAATTAATAGTCCGATAGAAACGGAAGAACAAGGGAATTGATGAGCATAATTTGTTGTGCCATCGAGGGGATCAATTGCCCATAAATATCGACTATTTACATCCCCTAATTTCCCCGATTCTTCTGCTAAAATACTATGTTCTGGCACATGACGTTTCAGAACTTCTAAAATCACTTTTTCCGAGGCTTTATCTGCTTCTGTGACTAAGTCCCCGATGCGTCCTTTTTGTTGAATTTGTTTCAGATTTCCCCAGTAAGACTGTAATACAGCCCCTCCGGCTTCAGCGGCGATTGTAGCAATATCAAGAAACGTTTGCAAATCAGTATTCATATATCGTTAATTTTGACGGCGAAACTCACCCGGAGTCAGTCGCAACGGCTGTTGCGGGTTCCAAATGCCTCGTTCCATTAAACGAGCTTCTAGTTGAGCGTATTCGAGTGTTTGACTATATTTAGTGTTGGGTAATTGTTCCGATGCCAGAACATACCCTTCCTCAATCAGTTGTTTATTGAGCAGAACACCATCTAACCACACATAGGCTAACACGCGATCGTAGCGATCGCGCGATTCGTCTCCTAATTCGAGTAATACCAATTGTCCTTGAATTAACTGTCTTAACCGTTCTTTGGCGGCACTTCCCCAGGGTATTTGATTTAAATCGGGGGCGGCAATTCCAATTAGTCGTACTTGCTGCATGGTAGGGGTAGGAGTCGTCGGGTCAAGATATTCTATGGTTTGTCCACTCACCACCCGTTCAACTCGAATACGGCTACCTTCTGGTGTTGGTGTTGCGGCACAACTCACCGTAGTTAAGCCTATCATTAATAAAATTAAGATGATTTTTAAATGAGTCATTTGTCATTTAAGGCGATTAGCAATAGCAATTCAATCGCTAATCCTCATCTAAGGGTAAACCAGTTGTTACTTTACCTTTGGCAAAATAGCGGCCAAACTGGAGTTCATAGACTTCATCTTCATCTTGAGTTTCCACCTCCAACTCAGAACGGGGATAACAGACGCAAAGAAGGGCATAGCCTTGACGTTGCAGGGCTGGAGATAGTCCCATGGCTTCGGGTTGTTCAAGCTCTCCTGAAATCACTCTGACTGCACAGGTGGTACAAGCGCCATTTCGACAAGAAAACGGTAGGTTTACCCCTTGGTTTTCAGCGCTTTGTAGAATATAACGATCTTCAGGCACCTGAACGCAATAGTTCTGGTTTTGTTGGCGGTGATGAATTCGGATGGTATGGTGACGGGACATAAATTCGCGCAAGTTCAACTCACGATAAATTGTAGCCCAATAGCCATTATATAGCGCTACAGGCTCTTGGAATCGGTAATCGGTAATCGGTAATCGGTAATCGGTAATCGGTAATCGGTAATCGGTGACTCGGTGACTCGGTGACTTCCTCTGGTGGGTAGTGCTGTAGGCGAATTTTAAATCCCTCAGAAAATTTTATTCTCTAAATCCTTGCAAAATTGACTCATGTTCTGATATCATACTTATCTTGTGGGTAAAATTGAAAAAATACCCCCTTGGAGAGGTGGCCGAGCGGTTGAAGGCGCAGCACTGGAAATGCTGTTCAGGGGTAACTCTGACGAGGGTTCGAATCCCTCCCTCTCCGTTAATTTAGCATTTAGTGAGTAGGATTATCCCGTCTCTACACTTTCGTGACATCCTCCCGACGCTGACCCTACGGGTACAGCGCGGGCTTCTCAAGATCGCTCTTGAGTATTCCTGCCCCACGCCACTTATCTAGGTCATAGACCCCCGACAGACCGACTTGACAGGCTGTTTCCGTTCCCCAGAGTCCCTGGGCTACTACGTTCTCTAGTCCACGATGCAAAACCATCTCTGCTGCGGCATGGTCACGATGAGTTCGATACCCACACTCAGGACAATGATGCTTTCTGACTTCCAACCCTTTGCTCGCCGTAGCAAGGCAGGATGGACAGGTTTGACTGGTACCGTTGGGGTTGACTTTAGCAAAGTACACTCCCCGTTTCCAGCAAACCCATTCCGTCAGAGACAGAAATTGTCCGAAAGCAGCGTCCACACAATCTTTCCGCAGCATTCCCCGCGTCAACCCCGTGACGTTGAGATCTTCTGCAAAGATGGTTTGCGCCTGGTCGCAAAGTTTATGAGCCGTCTTCAGATGGAAATCTTTACGACGGCTTGCAATCCGATGGTGCATTCTGGCAACTTCAATTTGTGCTTTCTCCCAGTTTTGAGAACCCTTCTGTTTTCGTGCCGTTCTGCGTTGCAGCAATTTCAGCTGGCGTTGCATCGACTTGAAAAACTTGGGTCGCTCCTGGAAGCTGCCATCCGAAGCGGTCAAGAATCGCTCCAATCCAAGGTCAATTCCAATCGCACGACTATGAACCGGAGCGTCGGGAACCGACACACTCGATTCAATCGTGATAACAACGTACCATTGCGTACCCCGCACCTTGGACAGAACCCTCACCTGCTTGACCTTGAATCCGTCAGGGATGGGGCGATGCAGGTTGATAGACACTTCTCCTATCTTTGGTAATTTGATAGTGAAGCCATTGATAGGGTTGTCCTTGAACTGAGGAAACACAAAAGACTTGAACTGACCGAACTTTTTGAAGCGCGGAAACCCATGTCCACGCTTCTGAAACGCCTCCCAAGTATCGTGCAGTCTACGAATCGTAGTTTGCAAAACCTGAGAATGCACCTTACCCAAATGCGGGAATTTCTTCTTAGCTTTGGGCAAGTTGTTTTGCTGACGGTGATAAGACGGAAACGGCTCATCGGCGGGGACAATGTATTCCTTTTCCAACGAGCATCGGTCTACCGTACCAGATCGCGAAGCAATCCAGTCCTTGAGTTCGCGCAAAGCGTAGTTATACACGCCTCTGCACGTCTCAAGCCACTCCAGCAGTTCAGTCTGCTGTACGGCATCTGGATGGATTCGGTAGGTGTAATTCATTGTCAGCATAGCTATAGTTTACCACAAGTTATGCTGACTGGTAAATGCTTGTCTCATCCCCATCGAGGGGAATCGACAAGCGCGGGGAGTCCATGTATCCCGACGCTGACCTTTCAGGTACAGCGTGGGACTTATAGCTCCCCGAACCCCTCAAAAGTTAAAAGTGCGATCGCACGCTCAAAACCCAATTTGCTCTAATACACCAAAATACTAAAATACCCCCTTGAAACTACCTTAGAGTATTACTACCTGTTAATTTTTTGTGAAAACCTCCCCTTTGGTACAGGGTTGAAATTAATCGATCTTTGCAATAAAATGCCCAAATCTCTAATCGAGTCTATGAAGTTATTGTTTTAAGGAAGAAAAATTGACATGATCCCTCAAATTCAGCCTTGGATTGATGATAGCGAGTTGGAAGAAGTTAAGCGGGTAATGGAATCAACCTACTTAACCGAAAATAAGGTAACAGCAGAGTTTGAAGAGGGCCTCAGAACAATAACTGGAGCCAAACACGCAATTGCTGTTTTCAATGGTACAGTTGCACTATACTGCATTCTTCATGCTTTAGATATTGGTCAGGGAGACGAAGTGATTGTCCCAAACCTCACTTTTGTTGCCTCCTCAAATGCAGTGATTATGGCTGGGGCCAAGCCTGTATTTTGCCCTGTCAGAGCAGACACTCTCTGTATTGATATGGAGGCGGCTGAAGCCTTAATCAATGATAAAACGAAAGCAATTATGCCTGTGCATCTGTATGGTCAGAGTGCAGATATGGAAGCGGTACTTGCCTTTGCTGAGCGTTTTGGATTAAAGGTAATAGAAGATGCAGCACAAGCAGTCGGCGTTGAGTTTAACGATCGTCATGTTGGCTATTACGGAGATGCAGGTGCATTCTCTTTTTATGGAAACAAAACCATTACCTGTGGCGAAGGTGGAATTATATTAACTGAAAGTGATACAATCGCTGAAATTTGTCGTCGCCTCAAAAATCATGGGCGATCGCGTCGCGGTACCTTTGTCCATGAACATATTGGCTTTAATTTTTCCATGACGGAGATGCAAGCCGCGGTTGGAGTCGCTCAACTGAGGAAGTTACCTGCAATTATTCAGCGCAAACAGCAAATTCATCAGGCTTACATCAAGGGTTTAGCCAATTTGCCCCAATTAGAGCCATTCTTTATCGATCCACGCTGTAAGCCTGTACACTGGTTTACATCTTTCTATGCTGAAAACCGGGTTGAACTGGCTAACTACTTAAGGGAGCGAGGAATTCAAACCCGCATCCTTTTCTGTCCGCTTCATCTGCAACCTTGTTATCAAGGCTGGAGCGATCCCAATGTGGATTATTCGGTTAGTGTATCTGCTTATGAAACAGGGCTATCTTTACCGTCGTCCTACATTTTGACGGATGAGGAACTCGATTTTATCATTACCGAAATTCACCAGTTTTATCAGTCTTATCAGCAAGCAGAAATTGCTTGAACCTCTTCGGTTATAGAACGGAGAGTAAGACTAAGTTAGGTGAAGCTTTGAGCTAAGTCTAATTGATTGTTTGAGCAGTATCTATTAAACGAGTCAGAAATGATAGCATCTACAAAAATTTCCGGTTATATGAGTCGCTCCGATCATCGGGGCTCATTCTGGGGCCTAGTTAACCAAGGGTCTTGGAAAGAAATCAATTTTGTTAGCACCCAAGCGGGTGAAATTCGAGGCCGACATTTTCATAAGCATACTCACGAAATCATCTTCTTGGTTAAAGGCAAAGCAGAGGTAGAATTACAAGATTGCCAAAACCCAGAACAAAAACAACAATTTATCTTAAACTCTGGAGAAGGAATTCAGCTTAGCCCCCATGTACTGCATACGTTGCACTATCTAGAAGACAGCGAGCATATTGCCCTGTTGGATACTTCTTTTGATCCGGCTAACCCCGATCTCCATACACTCTCTGAGAGTTAGCCATAGATATCCCTATTTTTTCAACCAGAAAGTGCCTAAACCTCTCCCCTCTCAAACCTCCGAATATCTTGCCTGTCGTGAGCAGGTTGTTGCGGCTTTAACCGATTTGCCCCAGGGTGCAGTTTTATCTGAAGCACTCATGGCAAACCGCGACTTTTTTTACTTGATTTCTCCTCATGACACGGCAAATATCACCCAAATTCAGGTGAGGGAGGGGTATGGGCCTCAAAACCTCAATAACGAGCCAATTGACACACCATTCCAGGCTTATCTAGAAGCAGTAATTGATCCTCAAATTCGGAGTGGTCTGCTCTGTGATGGTAGCAAACCGGGGAGTTATGACGATCGCAAAGTTCGCTGGTCTGGGGCTGGAGTGGCTGGATTTTGGTCTGGCAGTCAAGATACCTTGACTCTTGAAGTGGGGCCGA
>CAYNXM010000290.1:0-3640 GCA_964401105.1 uncultured Lyngbya sp.
AATGTGGTCATTGCGGGTGGAAAGGAGATGGTGATCTCAATGGTGCCAAAATGATTCAAATTTTGGGGCAGTCTGTAAGCCTGCCTGTGACGCGCAATCCTCTATCTGGCTCTGTGCTAGATAGTATACAGGAAAGAGTGCACGGGGGTAAGCTTACCTCCACCCGCTTCCTCCACCACCGAGAGAATCAGATCGTCAATGCTATTGACACTATTGAGTGAGACTTCAAAACCACCCAGTGAGGTATCGACATTCACTTTTGAACCTGTCAGCGTGCCGTCGGAAGTAATAGTCAGATTGGCAGAGACATCAGGTAGGAAAGAAGGCAGATCCGAGGTCTATACCCCCTGTAATGGTGAGTTGGTTGTCTTGGAAGGTGACGTTAGCATTACCTAATTCTTGACCTAAGAATTTGAGTGTGCCTGCCACTTCAAGGTGATCAGAACCTTGGATCTCAATTTTGGCATTATTGATTTCAATCAGACCAAACAGATCGAGGTTTCCATCAATAGTCAGTTGGTCGCCAATGGTTTTAATCTCACCGTTGAGGACTTCATCACCCCCAATCTTTAATGACGCTGACCCGCTAGCTGCTTGATTATTAAAGTCAACGGAGAAATCATTAACATTTAACTCAAACACACCCACATCTAAATTGAAGTAGTTAATATCAATACCGGATGTGGTAATTTGAAAATCGGTTGCAGCCACGTTATGACCCAAAATCTCGAAACTACCGTCCCCTTGGGCAATAACCTCAACCCCATTAATTTCTCGTGGCTTCAAGAAAATACCCAAATCGTTAACATCTAACTTCATTACAGATAGATCGATGTCAAAGTCCTTGATATCAATCGCAGTGGGTGTAATTTTAAAGTTGGCTTTGGCAACTTCACGACCTAATATTTCGATGCGACCGTCCCCTGAGAAAGATTGCTCACTGGGGGTTAGCATCAGGTTTAGATTTAAATCGTTATCCGTACCCCCGGCAACTGGATTTTCAACACCGGAAATCTTGACAATATCGGCGACGTTAATTTCAGGTATTTTCAAAGATCCGATGATACTTGGACTGGTGGAGAAGATGTCGGCATTAAAGTTAAGCGTGCCTTCTTTATCGCCCACTTTGACCCCGGCGTTAATTCCGATGCCTGATTCTAAAGTGGTATTGAAAATGGTGGTTTCAACTGGGACAGCTTTAATTAGTGGATCGAGGTCTGTATCCTCATCCGAGCCATCGATAGAGACCACTGTAACCGGAATCAGATCTTTGAGGCTGGTAAAAAAGTCTTCTGCTTTGTCGAGAATGGGTATATTGTCAGCTTCGGCTAATGCGACATTGAGGGTGTAACTATACACAGGCCCAGCGATAATATCGAGTAAGCTGAGTTCGTCGTTGAGGGTTAATTCTAATGCAAAGTTTTGGGGATCGTTGGTATCAATTAAGAACGCAGACCTAAAGTCATATTCGCCAAATTTTAAGTCTCCCACAAAGCCAATATTATCAATAAATGTGGGATTGCTATAGGTTCCCCCAACTTGGACGGTGATGTTCCTTAATTCGGTCTGCGGTATACCGAAAATATCGGTCCAGGCCGTCCCATCTTCGGTCGCCATTTCAAACTTGCCTGTGAGTCCTTTTGGATCGAGTTCTAATGCGGCGGCAAGATTTAACAGGGGTTCATTGTCTTGAAAGGGATCGTAGCCTTCGAGGGCGATACTGCCTCCAACCGCACCAGTAATGTTATCACCTACATCGAGGGATAAGTTGGCATTGTTGAGTGTGGCACTAAAATCACCAAAGAAGTCTTTAAATGGAGAGGGTAAACTGACTCCTAAAGGAGGAAACAGTTTAATATCTCCGTTTACACTTCCGACTAAAGATGCCCCACCACTGGCGATGTCGAGATCGATGGTAAAATCTTTTACACCTAAAGTTTGACTAATGAATTTAGAAATACCGCTGGGGTTGTCTGCAAAGTTGAGACCCCTTTGAAATTTAAATCCATCGGAGAAAGATAACTCTGAATTATCTAAATTGAATCCACTCAGACCCGGAATAAGGCTAGCAATATCTATCTCGCCAATATGATTTAACTTCATTTATTTTGTAGACAAATATAGACATAGGTAGTCTATAATAACAAGATGAAGTTAAGTGATTATGCGCTCGCAACAGGGAATAAGTTATCGCACCGCGCATAGGATGTGGAAACGAGGCGAACTAAAAGGTCGTCAGTTATCTACAGGCACAATTTTGATTGACACTACTACAGCAACAGAAGGAGCGATTGTATATGCCAGAGTAAGTAGCGCAGAAAACAAATCTAATCTTGAATTCCCTTGCTTTAAGAGTGGAAAGATATTGTATTGCTCGTGGTTACAAAATTGTAGGTGTAGTTAAAGAGGTAGGTAGCGGAGTAAATGACTCGCGTAAAAAGCTAATTAAAATTTTTGAACGTAATGATTACAACTTAATTGTCTGCGAACACAAAGATCGGCTGAGTCGGGTGGGATTTAACTACATTAAGGTTTTACTTAATCAAACGGGAAAAGATGTGGAGGTAATCAACGAAGTTAGAGAATAAACCGAAGATCTAATGCAAGATTTTATTTCTATCATTACATCTTTTTGCGCCAGAATTTATGGATTAAGGAGACAAAAGCGCCAAACGGAGTGCATTATTAAGTGTTTGGAAAACCCGGAAAATGAAGTTAGTTGAAAAGCATTTAATTAAGCCATCTAAACGGGAGTGGATGGAAATCGACAATCTCTGCTTTTTATCCAAGAATCTTTATAACTGTGCGGTTTATCAATGCAGACAAGCTTTTTTTGAAAATCGACCTATACCAAGGTTCAACCAACTTTATCACCTACTCAAAACAAGTGATGATTATCAAGCATTGCCAGCTAAAGTATCTCAGCTAGTAATTAAACAGGTAGCCAAAAGCTTTAAGTCTTACTTTGCGTGCCGTCAAGCTTGGATAAAAGATAAGTCTAAATTCTTGGGACAACCCAAGCTGCCAAAATACAAACATAAAACTAAAGGTAGAAATATCCTGACTTACAACTATCAGGCCATATCAAAAAAAGCTTTGAAAAGGGGGTTAGTTCAACAAGCGTGGGACTAGTTTGTCTGTTTCCACGAAGCCAGAAAAAGTATTGGAGGTAAGAATTATTCCCAGAGGAGGTAGTTATGTAATTGAAATAGTTTATCAAGTAGAAAAAATTAAGCCAGAGGCTAAAGAACACACGAGAATAGCTGGTATCGATATTGGCATTGACAATCTAGCGACTGTCACATCCAATGTTCTAGATTTTCAACCATTTATTGTTTGTGGCAAAGCATTAAAAAGTGCCAATCGCTATTACAACAAGGTCAAAGCCCGACTTCAAACATTGTTACCCAAAAATCAACATACATCTAATCGAATCAAAAGATTAACACAAAAGCGAAACAGCAAAGTGGATTACTACCTCCACACAGCTAGCCGATATATAGTCAATCGGTTGCTTGAAAATCAGATGACGATGTTGGTGATTGGAAAAAACGAGAATTGGAAGCAAAACGTTAATTTGGGCAAGAAAACTAATCAGAAATTCACGGCTATTCCACATTCAACATTTATCAACCAGTTA
>CAYNXM010000291.1:0-56745 GCA_964401105.1 uncultured Lyngbya sp.
AGTTTTTTCAGCCCCTTGATTTTTGCCTTCAGAGGGAATTGATCAATTCAGTTATGCCGCTGTGTGGCTACAGCAATTTTGAACCCTAATTTGATCGCAATAGTTTTTTCAACCCCTTGATTTTTGCCTTCAGAGGGAATTGATCAATTCAGTTATGCCGCTGTGTGGCTACAGCAATTTTGAACCCTAATTTGATCGCAATAGTTTTTTCAACCCCTCGATTTCCGTGTTTATCGACAGCGAAGCAATGCATCTCCTGAGACAAACCCAGCCACTGGGGTGGTAATTTCTACCCAATTACGGGGTTCTCCATTCGGGTCAGGAATGAGTTGATATCCTTCAACTAAATACAGTTCTTGTCCAACCCCAACCCCCCCAATAGGTCGGGAAAAACGGCTCGGCCTTGCCCGCACCACTAAGCCTTTCGGGGTGATTTCTCGGTCAAGACGACGACAAAGACTAGCTGTCGGTTGGGGTTGAGGGTCGGGTAAAGTTGTATCTGAACATAAGGTTAAATTACTGCGTCCACCGGGATAACCATTAGAAATAAAGCCCGCAACCGGTTCTGTAATTTCTACCCAAGTTCGCCCACCTGGGCCGCGAATTCCTTCAAAATTAGGTTTTAACTCCACCTGTGACCGATAAGCGACCCCACCGACACGGGGGGAATTGGGGGTAGGGCGCTGATGAACCACTAACCCCCGTTGTTCAAAGACGCGACGACAAAGATCTGAGTCAGTTTGAGCCAATTGTTGATGGGTTATTCTGGAATTCGCCGATACTTCAGGTTGTCTCCCCACCGACACGCTTAAGCTTACGATCAATCCCAATATCGCTGTTTGCCATTGAACTGGCTTCTTCATTAGGGCTACTCCTGCTACAATCCACACTATTTACTATTTAGTTAGTTAGAATTGTCTCAGAAAGCGTAGATCGCTGGCATAGACTCGGCGAATATCATCCATTTGATGAAGCACCATAGCAAAACGTTCGACACCAAACCCAGCGGCAAACCCAGTATATTTATCCGGATCGTAACCCACAGCTTTTAACACATTCGGATCGACCATGCCGCAGCCCAAAACCTCTAACCAATCCCCTTTCCACTGCAAATCAACTTCTGCTGAAGGTTCAGTAAATGGGAAATAGCTGGCACGGAAACGAATCGGTAAATCTCCGAAAATTTGACGCAAAAATTCTTTAATGGTGCCTTTGAGATCGCTAAAACGCAATCCTTCATCAATCGCGAGTAACTCAATTTGATGGAATACTGCTGCATGGGTCGCATCCACCGTATCCCGCCGATAGACCCGACCGGGGGCAACCACCCGAATCGGGGGCTGATGGTGTTCCATGTAGCGAATTTGAACCGGAGACGTATGGGTTCGCAACAGATGATTATTCGGTAAATAAAACGTATCCTGCATATCCCGCGCTGGATGGTCGGGAGGCATATTCAACGCCTCGAAGTTATAATAATCACTCTCAATTTCTGGCCCGGTTGAGACGGTATAGCCCATTCCCACAAAGATATCTAACGCTTGGTCAATTAGGCCATTGAGAGGATGAATTTGCCCTTGAGGACGAAAAACACCGGGTTGAGTTACGTCTAAGGTTTCCCGTTGCAGTTGGGCATCTGTTTGTGCCTGTTGCAGGGCTGTGCGTTTGTCTTCTAAATCAGTTTGTAGGGCTTGTTTTACCTCATTGGCTAGTGAACCAATGCGGGGACGGTCGGCTGGGTCAAGCTTTCCCATGCCCCCCAGCACTTTTGAGAGTTTGCCCTTTTTACCGAAATAGTTAATTCGTAATTGTTCAAGATCATCTAATGTCTGAGACTGGGAGACTGCTGCTTGTGCTTCTTGCCGCAGTTGTTGGAGTTGGGCTTCAAGCTCACTGAGTTGGGTTGACATAGGGTTGATTAAATCTAATTTATTGCTAAAATTTTTAGGGTTATGATTGATTATCCCTGACTAATGACTCATGATAGAGCTTAGACGATTATTTCCTATTACTGTTTTCCAGCCTCCACAACAATCATTTCATTAATGAAACTTTTAATTAGTAACGATGACGGTATTTTTGCCCAAGGTATTCGCAGCCTCGCCAATGGTTTGGCTGAAGTGGGTCACGAAGTCATTGTTGTTTGTCCCGATAAAGAACGGTCGGCAACCGGTCATGGACTGACCCTTCATCACCCGATTCGGGCAGAAATGGTTGAAGGTGTGTTTCATCCTAACATCAAAGCTTGGGCTTGTTCGGGTACTCCGGCTGATTGTGTTAAATTGGCTTTGTTTGCTCTATTGGATACACCTCCAGAATTAGTGCTATCTGGGATTAATCACGGCCCTAATTTAGGTACAGATGTATTGTACTCGGGTACGATTTCGGCGGCAATGGAAGGGCTAATTGAAGGCATTCCTAGCGTTGCTTTTAGTTTGGGCAGTTATACATCCCGTTCTTTTCAACCGGGGGCAAAATTTGCCCAAACTTTGGTTAATTTTCTACAACAGTCTCCCTTACCCAAAGCTACCCTATTAAATGTTAATATTCCGGCAGTTGAGCAAAAGCATATTTTAGGTGTTACTTTAACTCGTCAAGGCGTTCGGCGTTATGTAGATATTATTGAAAAACGGGTCGATCCGAGAGGAAAAAGCTATTATTGGTTAGCCGGTGAACTGCTAGAAGATGTCGAAGAAGTTAAAGATCCAAATATTCAAGATGATATTCCGACAGATGTTACCGCCTTACGACAAAATTATATTTCAATCACTCCTGTGCAATATAATCTCACCTGTAGCCTAGGGTTAAAGGACTTACAGCAGTGGACGACTCAGTTAGGTGTAGTGACCGGCAAACAGTAATGTTTTCGCTCTTAATGTGCAGCTTAATAATAGAGATATTATCATAGCGCCGATGCATCCTAAATTTTGTTTCTCTACATCCTACTCCCTGTTTCCTGGCGCAGCGCTATAAAAACGCATAAGTCTCTTCATGACTGAAATATGTCTGAGTGTATCACTTAAACGAGTGTCACATTAACAGAGGACAGACGATATGCCACTACAAGCTGTTATCATAGAAAGAGTTATTCTGAGTGCATTGATTACCCTTGTAGCAGCGATCGCTAGTAGTCCAATTGGCTCTTCGATCAATGGGTTTAGTTCTCTTGAAAAGATGACACCACTAGCTGAGTTAGAAGGCTTCTGGGTAGATCAAGCTTTCTCTCCAGCGGATTACACTCTGACTCAAATTCATCCGATTAACGCTCAAGATTAATATTGATTTGACTCAGATTATTGGATTCAATTATCCCCACTCGAACCCGCCCTCACCCTAGAATAATAGGGGAAACAGCAAATAACTGTTGAATGATGTAGTCCTCAATCCATTGTTTCTGATTTTTTGCTGAGATCAAGTTTCATTTTAAGAAATATAAAGATCTGCCGGAAATGATAAAATCTGGAGTGAACCCATAGAGAAACCCGTTCTAAATCAATCCCGTCTTTTAACCTCAGTCCTCATAGATCGTAAAGTGCCTGCTAAAAGCTGATCGCGCACAAAGATAAACTCGATGGTTTCTACATTTTACTTAAAAGTTGAACGGATTGAACAGGTTGAACAGGTCTGTGTTTTTGAATTATCTTGGGGTGAAGCCCAACAGTTGAGGGTGACTTTATCTTATCCAAAAACCTTGAGTCAGCTTTATCAAAATTGGCAACAGGTTTATTTAGGATTTTATAACCAAGCCTTACGGGGACGAGTCGTTAAAAGAGGAAAAGTTGAACCCAAACCCGTCGATTGGCACGGGAAATTAATTAAAGCAGAAACTCAATTATTGTCTGAATTTCATCATTGGTTGCGATCGCGAGAATTAACAGAAATTAGAGACACGATTGTCGAAGCTGCTATGGCAAAAATGCAGCCTAATTCAGTTACAGATACTTTAAAAGATACAGGAGTTGATGTATTAATTTGTGCTAGTCCAATTGAAGTATCACGGTTGCCTTGGGAAGCTTGGGAAATTGGCAGTCGGTTTGCAGCCAGTAAAATTCGTATCGGCCGCACCTGTCGTAATATTCGAGAAAAACATAGTGTTTCGATCAAATCAAGGGGTAAAGCTAGGGTATTAGCTATTTTAGGAGATGATCGAGGATTAGATTTTCAACGGGAAAAAAAAGCTTTACAATCTTTCTCGAAACAGCTTGATGTACAGTTATTGGGCTGGCAAGGTAAGGGCGATCAACGCACACCGGCGGAATTAAGAACTGAAATTTCTAAAGGAATTGCCGATCCACTGGGGTGGGATCTTCTGTTTTTTGCCGGACATAGTAATGAAGCCTCCGGTTTAGGTGGAGAATTAGCGATCGCTCCTGACGTTAGTTTATATTTAACAGAATTACAAGGATCGCTTAAAACGGCATTAAAAAACGGCTTACAATTTGCTATTTTTAACTCCTGCAAAGGATTAGATTTAGCCGAAACTTTAATTAGTTTAGGACTCCATCAAGTCGCAGTCATGCGCGAACCGATTCATAACCAAGTGGCGGAGGAATTTCTACTACGATTTTTAAATTATCTAGCCCAACACCAGGATGCCCACGATGCCTTACTGTCGGCTTGTCGCGCCCTCAAATCAGAACAGCAATATACCTATCCGAGTGCGTCTCTAATTCCCTCCCTATATCGTTATCCGGGGTCTACTGTCTATCGTTTACCCGAACATACTGGGGACTGGCTGGGACAACTGCGGCGAAAACTCAAACCAATCCTGCCGACGAAGAAAGAAGCGATCGCCGTGGGTGCGTTATTATTAGCCAGTTGGCAATTTTCGGTGCAAGGATGGCTTCTCGACCGAAGAGTGTATCTACAAGCCCGCTATCGTCAACTGACTCATCAAATTGAAACCCCTATACCTCAGCCGATTGTACTGATTGGTATTGATGAAGCATCCATTCGCAAAGTCGGATTATCTGACCCCAGACCCATGGATCGGCGTTATCTGGCTGAGATTATTAGTCAACTGAACCGTTTCAATGCTAAAGTTGTGGGCTTAGATTACTTAATTGATCGTCCAGCTAAGGATCAAGGGGAAAACGATCGAATTTTAGCCACTGCGGTCAAAGAGTCAATTTCCCAAAATCAAACTTGGTTTATCTTTGCCAGTAAGCCTAAACAAGTCGGGGTCTGGTGGGATGTAATTGATACAGTCGCTCAACCGGAGTGGAGTTTACAAGGGGATATGCGAGTCTTGGGAGATCCCCTGATTTACATGAATGTACTACCCATTCCTCAACCCGACAGCAAACAACGTTTACCCTTATCTTATTTACTCGCGTTGGGATATTGGATGAATTTTGAAATCCCAGATGCCCCACCGCAGCCTCAACTCAACAACACAACTTCTTTTTTATCCCAACTCAAAGCCCATGTAATTGATACAACCGGGGATAGCTACCAAAAAGTATTTTCGACCCAAGCTAACTTACATCCATTGACAAACTGGGCTTATTTACTGCCTCAATGGTGGTTACAGCCTATTATTGACTATTCAATTCCGCCCGATCAAGTTTATTCTTTAATTCCAGCTTGGCAACTGTTTGACCCCTCTGCCCTCGGTTCGTGGTCGTCTGATAATCAGGTGATCTTAATTGCCCCCTGGGGATATGGAGAAGCTGGGGTAGATCGAGAAGGTGAAGATAATTATGTGTTACCAACAGCGGTAAAATACTGGCGACATCGAATGCCATTAGATCTGCGTCCTACTGCATTTCCCGGTGCAGAAGCTCATGCCTATATGACTCATCATTACCTCAACCAACGACTGCTGATCCCCATCCCCGATCTGTGGATGATTTTACTCACAGCAGTATTTGCTAAAGGACTTACCCTAATTATCCGGCAAGAGGGTGCGGGGCAACGTATAAGATGGATAGGTTTACTCCTCGGGCCTGCAACTATTCTGTATGGGTTGTTCAGTTTCCAATTTTATGTGAGTGGAAACATTCTATTTCCGATATTTTTTCCAACTGCAACAATTTGGGCTTATGTGACGTTTGCCTTCTTGGAGAAGAAGTTTTATGGTTAATTTAGTTTGGATGCGTTTAACAATTTTATTTACAGCTGTGATCGGTCTATCCCTGCCTGTGACAGTCTCTGAAGCTTTGACTCCCCAAAGTTCATGGATCGCTGAGAATAACGAGCCACCTAAGAGTCGTCCAGGGGGATCTCGTTTGAGAAATAATGCCCCGCCGAAGTCGAGAGATGGCGGATCTCGTAGTTGGGAACAAACCTTAAATGATGTTTTACTGAATAATGAGCCACCAGAGTCGAGAGATGGCGGATCTCGAGGAGCATTCTGTGCGATCGCACCGATGGACATGGAAACTGGGGTGAAATTGTGGAATAATCAACCCATCTTTGTTTGGCGCGGATCAATTGTACGCCTAGAATTACGCAATCACAACGGTGAGACCCTGATTTGGAGCCAAACTGTATCTAAGGAAGATAACACCGCTCTCTACGCCGGAGAACCACTGCTACCGGGAGAAACCTATACGTTATGGCTCTATACTTCTGAGTCTTTTATTCCCGATTATCAAGTGATGTTTCAACTACTCAATTCAGAACAAAAAACTGAAATTGCTCAAGATCTTGAACAGTTAGAAATGTTTTTAGATAATCCCACCGATGAAGCGATCGCAATGGCTCGTTTTCAATATTTTGCTGAAAAACAATTATGGTCGGATGCGGTATCAGAACCTTTTTTAGTTCAAGATCCAGATAGCAGTCTCCAGCAATTTCAAACAGAAATTCTGCCGAAACAGTTTTGTGAATAACGCTGTTTAATCTATTGACAACTGAGCGCCTTGTAGGGTGCGTCTGTCGGATGCACCCTACTACTACAATCTAACCAATCAACTCCCAAGCTGAATTGAGGCTATTGGTACTTGTGTTGCTAACACGACTGTTGTTTTCGATTTGCCAAATCTTGTTCTTGCTGCCATTACGGAATAGGATGTCATCATCCCCATCCCCGTCATAGTCTTCTACATCTTCAACTTGCCAAGCGGAGTTGAAGCCGCCCAGATTGAGGTTACTCACACGGTTGTTGTTTTCCAATTCCCAGATGCGGTTAGCATTGCCTTTACGCCAGACAATATCATCATCTCCATCCCCATCTGTATCGCCTAAACCGGAAACAGACCAATTGGTGTTATACCCACCAATGTTAATCACACTCTGGCGACTATTATCTTCGATTTCCCAAATGCGGTTAGCATTGCCTTTACGCCAGAGAATATCGGTATCTCCATCGCCATCGGTGTCTCCTGTACCCACCACTTCCCAAGCGGAGTTGAAGTTAGGCAAATTCACGGTATTGACCACATTGAAGTTCTCGATTTCCCAAATTTGGTTGGAACTCCCATTGCGCCAGAGGATGTCTTCATCTCCATCCCCATCTGTATCGCCAATCCCGGCAACCGACCAATTGGAATCTAAGCTATCAATTTGGTAGGTCTCAACCACTGTAGTGCCATCAAGCTCCCAAATTTCGTTCTGGCTACCATTGCGGTACAGTAAGTCTGCCTTACCATCCCGGTTGAAGTCACCATTCCCTTCTGCAATCCAGGAAGAATCGAGGCTGTCAATATTACTTTGTGCAAGCCGTGTTGTTCCATCCATTAACCAAATTTTATTTTGGCTACCATTGCGCCAGTGAATATCGGCTTGACCATCACCATCAAAGTCATTGTCAACGGTGTTGAGATTGAAGGACGTATCATCCCACCATAAATCATAGGTATTGTCTGAACCGCTGTAAGGGTAAACTCGCAGATAGTAGACTCCAGCGCTGGCAACGTTATAATCAATCGACTCATTATCTGTAACGGAGATAGAGGAATCTAACAAGGTTCCATTGGAATCATACAGTTCTAAGTCAATATCACCCGCTGCATGGGAAAATTCCAGTTCAACTAAGAGTCGTTCATCTCCTGGGTCTACATCAATGTCATACCAATCATCATCGTTGGCAATTCCTTCACCATCGATACTGCTGAGCCAGGTATCTTCCCAATCAAAACCCGGATAATAGGCGCTACTGATATCGTCATTTTCTTCGTAATTATCGTCACTTCCTCCAACTGTTGTTCCAGTACCATAGACATTTAATTGCCAATTATTCCAAGTTCCAACATCCTGGCCGGCTTGGTCGGCAACAGTTAATGTCCAATCTCCCAGAGAAGATTCATCCCAATGGCGAGCAGAAGAGAAAACCCAATTGTTATAGTTATTTCCTGAGTCACCATGTGTCTCTGCCAGAATAGATTCTGTACCATCTGGAGAAGTTAGAGTAACTTCGAGATCTCCACGATAGGTATGGTCGGCATCAAAAACCACTTCAACCCATTCGATAGTCAGATCATCTGTAATTGAAATAGTAGAACTAATACCCGTGGCATTATTGTCTGGAATCGTTTGTCCCACTGTGGCTTGACCAGAAGTTGTCTCTTCTGAATCAACATTAGTCCAGGATAAGGCTGTAGAAACCGCAGCCGAAGCATCAATCGCACCAAAACCATATTTATGATTGACTAAATGTCCTGCCCCATTGGTGACCCAATCTCCGTCCGATGAATCGTTTTGAGAAGCGGTATCGACTAAAATATGTTGGACATCTCGCCAGCTTAGATTAGAGTTGGCATCGAGCATGAGGGCAACCACACCTGCAGCTAAAGGAGTGGCTGAAGAGGTGCCGCCAAAATCATTAGTATAATCTCGATTTCCGGTAATACCGTTATATCCTTGGGATCCTAAAAGATCTGTCGTGACTGTACCCACACCATCTCCACTAGAGTGAGCCGCAACGATAATCGGTGCTCCAGGTTCACTATAACCAGACTGTTCCCCGTTGTGGTCAATGGCTGAGATGGCAATGGTGTAGCGCGAGTTGGCGTAGCCATCGTAATTGACGTTATCATTAGCTCCTAAACCATTACCAGCAGCCCATAGATAGATGTTTCCTAAACCATCTCTGCCGCTATTGACACCATTCTCTAGGGCTGCCAAAGTTAGAGGACCAGCAGGTCCTAGAGTACCATCATCAAACGGTCCCCAACTATTATTGTAAATGTCGATATCTTGAGATTTATAAGAGAGGGTTTGAGACTCCTTCAAGTCCGTCATTCCGGCTCCAACTAATCGTAAGCCTGCGATATCCGCATTGGGTGCTGCACCACTAACACCAATATTGTTATTTCCTGATGCGGCTGCGATACCGGCTACAGAGGTTCCATGGGCATCAGCCCCACTTCCGGGTGATGCATCAGAATCGTTATCCAAAAAGTCGAAACTGAGATTAGCTTGATATTGGCTACTCAAGTCAGGATGAGTATATTGCACACCATCATCAACGATGCCAATCACCACTCCATCACCTAAGACGGTATCCCAAGCATCTTCAACATTTGCATCGACACCCGCAGTCCCTCCTGTTTGACCGGTATTATTGAGGTGCCATTGTTGGTTATAAAGGGCATCGTTAGGACTAAATCTGCTGAACTTTTCTTGCTCTACCAGGGGATAGAAAAACTCAACCTCTGCTACTTTTTCTAAGGATTGAGTAATTTCCTCGGCTGTTTGTTGTTCGGGAAATTCAAAAACATAGGTGTTATCAATAATTCCGGTTTCATCAAAGCGCTCAACACCTAATTGACCGGCAATACTATCAACAGATTGAGTTTCTGAAAGACTAACAATCCATTCATCGGTCTCTGCCAATGCTTCAGATTCATATTGCTCTAGTTTGAGGGATTGCTGTAGAGCATAGCGAACTGTATCAGAAAATTGAATCGTTCCTGATGGATTATTCAGAACTCTTAAAGGAACTTTATTAACGATAATCTCGTCAACAGAAGAATCATCTTCTATTTCTAATTCTGACAAAATCGGTTCCTCAGAATAGACTTTATTGTTTAACTCTAATTCCTCAGAAGAAAATTCTAGTCCTGTCACGAAGGACTGTTCCGGTTCAAAATTCATCAAAATTTACCTCAAAATGACTAAAAAATCAAGCAACTTAACTAAGACAAAGAGTTAATTAATCAAAGTAACTCCAATTAATTTAGCTCTGAATATTGAGCGTGTGAACTGATATGAAATACCCTTGTGTTATGCAACGAATAGCAGTTGTCAAGTTTTTGATTTTAGGGACTTGATCTGTAGCAGCCATTGAAGTATTTCATATTCAGAACCCATGTTGAATTCCGCGTAGCAGTACTAGCTACAACAGCAGTAATCGCGTTGTTGCTTAGAGAGGCACTGCACCCGACTTTAAGTCCCGTGTACCGTTCACTCAAACGGTCGATCTCAAGTCCAGCCTAACGAGCGACACACCCTGAATAAAACTCGAAGCTAAACACATTGAACAGACATTGCTCAGTAATTCTCAATATCACTGAATTTGAGAATCTAATTGATTTAGATGGCAAAATTTACCAAATCTTAGCAGGTCAAAAACCTGACTAATTGAGTTTCTCTAGGCTCATGCAAACTTTAACAACTTGAACTGAATTAACTGTCTTCAGGTATAACATGACCGATATTAAAACGCAAGACTTAAATCAAAAAATTTTAGATCTATCCCTCCTCTGTATAGAGTGGAGTCATGGGCGTATGGGCTGAGTGCTATAGCATTGATTGTCCATTGCCATGGGACTGGTCACCCCAAAAGCTTTGATGAGGTTCGATACTACAAAATTAGAAATTGGGTTAATATTTACTACGGTCATGACAAACAATGCCGATGCCGTAGGCTTGCCTATATTGCGACTTTGACCAGAGCAGGGTATCTAGTCAGCCTGCAAACCCAGTTTTTCCGGTAAGATTAAGAGCAGGACTGGGATTAAAATTTTTCAATATCAATCATCTCCTATTTTGATCGAGCATTATTCGGAGTCAGTATATGAGTCAATTATCTAAAGTTAATTCAAGTTCGTCCGATCGCGCTGAACTGGAGCCCGAACTTCGAGCCGTTTTAGAGGGGTTAGATGTTCAACTGGAAACGGAATTAAGTCGGTATCGACGATATCGGCGACGCACCCAAGGCAGCGATGGGGGTAACAATTCAGCGCCTCCAACTCAACAACCCACGGAGGTTAACAACCAGCCCTCAACAGTGTTGGGGTCTGTGGTGGTGGATGAGGCGGCACCTTTAGCCACTCGAAGTCCGGATAATACTGATTCTACAACCCATACAACCGCACCCGGAGACTATCTGGAATCCTCAGAACAACTGATTAAAAGTATTGATCAAAACCGTCCTCGTCGGCGGCGAAAACGTCAGCCTAGCTTAGTGGCAAGCTTATTTACTCCGATTGGTATTTGTTCATTGTTACTATTTCTAATCTCATTTGCTGCATTAGGCTATGTTGTCACCTCCTCCAGTGAAGCAGAGAATTGGAGTTTAAACCGTTGGTTTGGGGCGAAAAATACTGATAATTCTCCAGAAGAAACCACCGATGTGATTGAACCGGCTCTACCCAAATCTCCTAACTTAGCGACAGAAGAATTTGTTGATCTTGATATAGATACTCTCAGTAATATTAATCCCAATCCCAATCCGATTGCTACCTTCAGTCCAACTCCCACACCTGACCCCACTAACAACAATTTAACCCCTCCGGCTCCGGTTCCGACAGGCCCTGATTTAGGGAATATGACAAATGAACTGATCCCTGAACCGACTCCTGTGACCCCTCAACCCCAACCCATACAAACACCAACCCCGACTGCGCCAGGGGGAGCCGCGACGCGATCGCAGTCTCAACCGATTGAAGCGGAAGATGGATACTATTATGTTGTGATAGATTATCAAGATGCTGGCTCCCTGGAAACAGCTCAAGCGGCTATTGCTGATGCTTATGTGCGAGAATTTAAAACCGGAACTAAAGTGCAGATGGGAGCGCTTGAAGATGCCGCTACGGCTCGCATATTGGCAGAACGACTCCGAGTTCAAGGGATTACTGTTGAGTTTGATGTCCCTAAATAATGTCAAAAAGATGCCCTTACTTTCTCACTAACCGCTATGGGAATTCTAAACCGTATATGGCAAGTGATTCGAGCCAATATTAATAGTTTAATTAGTCAGGCTGAAGATCCAGAGAAAATCTTGGAACAAACGGTTCAGGATATGAACTCGGATCTGCTACAACTGAGACAAGCTGTCGCCGGGGCGATCGCCACTCAGAAGCGAACAGAGCGAGAATATCTACAAGCCGAAACCCACGAACAAGAGTGGTACAAGCGAGCACAGTTAGCATTGCAAAAAGGAGATGACCGTCTAGCGCGAGAAGCCCTCCTGCGGCGGAAAACTTACCTAGAAACGGCTGGCACGATCAAAGTTCAAATGGAGCAGCAACATCAAGTGGTTGACCAGCTTAAGCGAAATATGCGCCAGCTTGAAGGAAAACTGAGCGAAGCTAAGGCCAAAAAAGATATTTATATTGCTCGGGTGCGTTCAGCCAAAGCCAGTGAACAGTTACAACAGGTATTAGGAAACCTCAATACTAAAGGGGCTTGGAATGCTTTTGAGAAAATGGAAGAAAAAGTGATGCAGCTTGAAGCTCGTTCTGAAGCGCTGTCTGAATTAGCGGATCACAATGATATTGAAAAACAGTTTAACGCACTAGAAGCCGGTGATGATGTTGATGCAGAGTTGGCTGCGATGAAAGCACAATTACAGCGATCGCCAAAACAACCGGAATAACGAATAACTCATCCCTGAGTTCGCTGTTCTCGCGTTAAACTGAGTGTATGTGATTAATAGCAGTTGCCATCGGTAAACTGAAATATATTCATCCGGTGAATTGAATCAGTTTGCCATAGTAACCCTTTTAAACCGTTGTAAAGGAAAATATAGTCTTATGGGATTATTTGATCGGATCAGCCGCCTGGCGAGAGCCAACCTCAATGACATGGTCAGCAAGGCTGAAGACCCTGAAAAAATTCTAGATCAGGCCATCATTGATATGAGCGAAGATTTGGTGCAACTGCGCCAAGCTGTGGCTCAATCAATTGCCACCCAAAAACGCTCTCAGCAGCAATACAATCAGAATCAGTCGCAGGCCAACCAATGGCAGTCTCGCGCTCAATTGGCTTTGCAAAAAGGAGATGAAAACTTAGCACGAGAAGCCCTACAACGGAAGAAAAGTTACCTAGAAACCGCCAATACCATTAAAGCGACCTTGGATCAACAAACGGGTCAGGTTGATACTTTAAAGAAAAATCTAATTAGCTTAGAGAGCAAAATCTCAGAAGCCAAAACCAAGAAAAATATGCTCAAAGCGCGGGCACAAGCAGCCAAAGCCAATGAGCAACTTCAAGGTATGATTGGGGGGATTAACCCCAGTGGTGCCACCGCAGCCTTTGAACGGATGGAAGAAAAAGTCCTACAAATGGAAGCGCGATCTCAGGCGGCTCACGAACTTACAGGTTCAAGTCTTGATGAGCAATTTGCAGCTTTAGAAGCGGGCAGCGATGTCGATGATGAGTTAGCGGCGATGAAAGCTCAGTTATCCGGGGCTGGCCCTAACCAAGCGCAATTACCTCAAGGGACTCAAACCAATGATGCTCCTAAATCTGAGGTGGATTCTGAGCTGGATGAACTGCGTCAGCAATTAGATAAAATGTAAATTGATATATTTCTTGGGCTTATGGGTCAGTAACATTACGCTTAATCATGCTTCTACTGGCCCATTTTTCACTTAAAAAAGCTTGCACAATCGAAACAAATCGGGAATAATCGGGGAAAGACTGAGAAATCACTCTCTCTAAATGTTTTGGCTCAGCTCAGACTATCAAAAAAATCCTTATTGTAGCAATGTCTAAAGTTCGTTTACTGATTATTAGCTCATTTGCCTCTGGTTTCGGTTTATGCTCCATCGTTTTTGCCATCTTTACGATGGTTTCACTGTTTAACTTCGGCTCAGTATTTCGCTTTTTATTAACCCTAATTTTCTTCTGCGCCAATATTGTTTTTACGTCTCACTACTACAATCTGATGTTAAAAGACTTAAAAATTAAGAACCGAGCTGTGTCTGGGTTCAGAAGAGCCAGTTAATCATTTCCGTATTATTCTTTATATCAAATCTAGACAATGTTTGACTTTTTAAATCCAATCTTAGGGCGACATCCCGAAAACATCAAAGCCAATGTTGAAATCTATACATGGCAAACCTGTCCTTTTTGTATTCGCGCGAAATTATTACTCTGGTGGAAAGGCGTAGAATTTACCGAGTATAAAATTGATGGCGATAACGAAGCCAGAGCTAGGATGGCAGAACGGGCTAATGGTAAACGAAGTGTACCACAAATCTTTGTTAATCAACAACATATTGGCGGTTGTGACGACCTTTATCAACTTGATTCAGAAAAGCAATTAGACCCTCTTTTAGCCCAACCTGCTAATTAAATTACTCCAATTTTTCCTCTATCTCTCTGGGATTAATTCCTTGCTTTAACCGTTCAAAAAACTGTTTTCTCCAAGCTGTATCCTGCTTACGATTAGTCTGAATTTCTAACAAACGAATTCCAGCAGTAGGCAAAGGATTAATTTGCTGTTGAAGCTGTTGCCAAGACTGAATTAACTCATATTCAATGCTTAAAGTCTGACACCATTCAGCAAAATTAATCTGTTGAGGTGTAGCAAAAAACTCCTCAAACGGTGGCTCAAACTGCGAAATCGGTAACATTTCAAAGATGCCTCCACCATTATTATTAATTAAAATTATTGTTAAATGTCCCTTAAATTTAGGTTGAATTAATCCACCATTGGTATCATGTAGTAATGCCAAATCCCCCGTTAACAAAATACTGCTTTGATTATCATGAGCCATTCCTAAAGCTGTGGATAATGTGCCATCAATGCCATTTGCGCCTCGATTAAAAAAAGGTTGAATTTGCCGGGAATTCGGCATCCAAAACCATTCCACATCTCGAACAGGCATACTATTAGAAATAAAAATAGGTGTTTTTGAGGGTAAGTTTTGCGATAATAACCAAGAAATTTTAGGTTCAATTAATTGACTCATCTGTTCCATTTCTTGATTAATATTATGGCGAAGTTGCCGATCAAAATTATGCCAATATTTAAAGTAATAAGTATTTGAATTAACACTATTTTTGTCTATTTCATTCTGCAATATTTCTTCTAATTGTTCAATTACAACTCGCAGATGTAATGTTTGAGCGTGTAAAGCATCTAAATTTTGATAACTTTCATCTAAAATAAACGTTTGTGCTTGAGCCGATTTTAGCCAATTTCTTAAAATTTTGCTAGTCGGTAAATCCCCAATTTTAATCACGATTTTAGGTGTTAAAATATCAGCATTTTTAGTATCTCTTAAAAGACCATCATAAGTTGAAATTAAATAGGAATTAAGATGATAAAAATTACGCAATGGAGATAATCCCTCTGCTAAAACAGGCCAATTTAACAGTTGTGCTAATTTTGCGATCGCCTCAGCATATTTCTGCGGATTTTGAGGTGATGCTACGCCTGCAATAATAATGCCTTGCTCAATTTCTTGCCATTTTTTCAGATAAGATTGAAATGATGAAATACTCGGAAAACTGGGTTCATATTGAATAAAATCAAAGAAATTATCAGAAAAATTAGATTTTAAAATAGAGGTTTTTGTTTGTATTAAAGGGTGTAAAGGATCGCGAAAAGGAATATTTAAGTGCACAACACCCCTTATCGGAAATAGTGATTTTTCCCAAGAAAAAATTAAGGTTTGTCGTAAATAATAAAGCTGTTCTATTTCAATTGATGGTATCCCTAACTCAACTTGCCAATTCGGATAATGACCATATAATTTTACTTGATCGATTGTTTGTCCGGCATGACAATGACGTAATTCAGGAGGACGGTCTGCGGTTAAAATTATTAACGGAACACGGCTTTCATGGGCTTCAATAACTGCTGGATAAAAGTTAGCCCCGGCTGTACCCGAAGTACAGACTAATACAGTGGGTAAACCTCCACTTTTCGCTAAACCTAAAGCAAAAAAAGCGGCTGAACGTTCATCTAAAATTGGAATCGTTTCAATCGCAGAATGTTGAGCAAAAGCCACTGTTAAAGGCGTAGAACGGGAACCTGGACAAATAATTGCTGTCTTTAATCCTAAGCGGTATAATGTCTCTACCAGCACTGAAGCCCAAACTGTATTAATATTACGAAAATCAATCATTAGTTCTTTTAAATTGCATCAAACTTTACTATCTTTACTATCTTTACTATAATTAGTACATTCCTTAGGTATAAAATTAAACTAAGCCAGGATTCATCATTCTTTTGAGATTGCTCTATAATAAACTAAAACGACTATAGAATTATTTTAAATTTAATTAAATATTTGGAAAACAATTATGTCTTTTGTTGGTTTACATATTCATAGTGATTATAGTTTACTCGATGGTGCTTCTCAATTACCGCAGTTAATTAGCCGTGCAGTTGAACTGGGAATGCCGGCTATTGCTATCACGGACCACGGTGTGATGTATGGGGCAATTGAACTAATTAAACAGTGCCGCAGTAAAGGAATTAAACCGATTATTGGCAACGAAATGTATGTGGTGAATGGTGAATTAGAGAAAAAAGATCGTCGTCGTAAAAAGTACCATCAAGTCACTTTAGCCAAAAATACACAAGGCTATAAAAACTTAGTAAAAATTACAACAATTTCTCATTTACAGGGATTTCAAGGTTCAGGAATATTTGCCCGTCCTTGTATTAATAAAGAGGTATTAAAACAATATCACGAAGGTTTAATTGTTACCAGTGCTTGCTTAGGGGGTGAGGTTCCGCAAGCTATTTTACAGGGTAGATTAGATGTGGCTCGTCAGGTTGCCAGTTGGTATAAAGATGTATTTGGTGAAGATTATTATTTAGAAATTCAGGATCATGGTTCACCAGAAGATAGAATTGTTAACCTGGAATTATTAAAAATATCACGAGAATTAGAGATTAAAATTATTGCGACAAATGATTCTCATTTTATTTCTTGTAATGATGTTGAGGCTCATGATGCACTACTTTGCATTAATACTCAAAAACTGATTACAGATGAAAAACGGATGCGTTATAGCGGTACAGAATATCTCAAGTCTGCTGAAGAAATGGCGCAATTATTTCGGGATCATTTACCGGATGAAGTCATCGAAGAAGCCATTGCTAATACCTTAGAAGTAGCTGAAAAAATTGAACCTTATATTGGTATTATTGGAGAACCTCGTATTCCTGATTATCCTATCCCCCCAGATCATACACCAGATACTTATTTAGAAGAAGTTACTTGGCAAGGATTATTAAAACGATTAAATAATCGTCTTAGTAAAGCTGAACTTGAGCCTGTTTATAAGGAACGATTAGAATATGAGTTGAAGATGATGCAGCAAATGGGATTTTCAACTTATTTTTTAGTGGTTTGGGACTATATTAAATATGCCCGAGATCATCATATTCCGGTCGGACCAGGACGGGGTTCGGCTGCCGGTTCATTAGTGGCTTATGCCTTAGGAATTACTAATATTGATCCGGTTCATCATGGTCTTTTATTTGAGCGTTTTCTCAATCCAGAACGAAAATCTATGCCGGATATTGATACCGATTTTTGTATTGAAAGACGGGATAAAATGATTCAATATGTTACTGAAAAATATGGCGAAGATAAGGTGGCTCAAATTATTACCTTTAACCGCATGACTTCTAAAGCTGTACTGAAAGATGTAGCAAGAGTATTAGCAATTCCTTACAGTAAATCGGATCAAATGGCGAAACTCATCCCTGTGGCGCGAGGAAAGCCAGCAAAACTAAAAGTGATGATTTCCGATCAAACCCCTTCACCGGAGTTTAAAGCCGCTTATGATGGCGAAACAGTGGCAACAAAAAATGAATTAGGAGAAGAAGTCGGCAGTATTTCAGTACGGGACTGGGTTGATATGGCTATTCGGATAGAAGGTACGAATAAAACCTTTGGGGTACATGCAGCAGGGGTGGTCATTTCTAAAGAATCATTGGATGAAATTGTACCGCTACAACGCAATAACGATGGTGCTGTGATTACTCAATATTTCATGGAAGATATTGAGGCTATTGGATTGTTAAAAATGGACTTTTTGGGATTAAAAAATCTTACCATTATTCAACGGGCGCTTGATGATGTTAATAAGAAATATAATTTAAATCTTGGTCCTTATGATTTACCCGCTGGCGAACGAAAAACGATGGAAGTTTTAGCAAGAGGTAATACTAAGAAGCGACCAGAAGATATTGATAAGACTTACGATCTATTAGCAAGAGGCGATTTAGAAGGGGTTTTTCAGCTTGAATCTGCGGGAATGCGTCAGATTGTACGGGAATTAAAACCTTCTAGTATTGAGGATATTTCTTCGATTTTAGCCCTGTATCGACCGGGGCCGTTAGATGCAGGTTTAATTCCTCAATTTATCGATCGAAAACATGGTCGAGAAGCAATTAAATATCAGCATTCTTTACTCGAACCGATTTTAAATGAAACTTATGGTATTTTAGTGTATCAAGAGCAAATTATGAAAATGGCTCAAGATTTAGCGGGTTATTCTTTGGGTCAAGCAGATTTACTGCGACGGGCGATGGGGAAAAAGAAAATATCAGAGATGAAAAAACACGAAGCGACCTTTATTGATGGCGCAACAAAGCATGGTGTGGATCAAAGAATTGCTAAAGATTTATACGATCAAATGGTGAAGTTTGCAGAATATTGCTTTAATAAATCTCACTCCACTGCTTATGGTTATGTCACTTATCAAACCGCTTATTTAAAAGCAAATTACCCAATTGAATATATGGCGGCTTTATTGACAGAAAATAGTGATAATACAGATAAGGTGCAAAAGTATATCGATTCTTGTCAACGAGAATTGAAAATTGAAGTAGTTCCCCCTAATATCAATTTATCAGAACTTAATTTTTTACCAAAAGAGAATAAAATTATTTTTGGCTTATCTGCAATTAAAAATGTGGGAGAAGGTGCGATTAATCATATTATCTCTGTTCGATCAGAAGGGGGAATCTTTAAAAACTTAGTTGATTTTTGCAATCGAGTTAACTTACAGGTAGTCAATAGTCGGGCTTTAGAATCCTTGGTTAAATGTGGTACATTTGATAAATTAAATTCCAATCGTAAACAAGCAATTCAACATTTTGAAAGATTAATTCCTTGGGCACAAAAACGTTCAAAAGATCGAGCAATCGGTCAGGGAAATATATTTGATTTATTGGGAGAATCATCAACAGAAAAGAGCTATGAAGATGCACCACTAGCTCCTACAATTTCTGATTTTTCTACCCAAGAAAAACTAAAATTTGAGAAGGAATTACTGGGTTTTTATGTCTCGGAACATCCCTTGAAATCAATTATAGCTGCTAATTTAATTGAAGAATCTATAACATTACAGGAATTAGAAGAGAAAAAATCAAAATCAAAAGTTAAAGTAATTGTGATGCTGAATGCGATTAAAACTCATGTTACAAAAAAAGGAGATAATATGGCATTTTTACAATTAGAAGACCTCTCAGGGCAATTAGAGGCTATTGTTTTTCCACGAACTTATCAAGAGATTCAAAGTGATTTAATAGAGAATAAATTAGTGATTATTGATGGAAAAGTGGATAAACAAGATGATAAAATCCAGATTATTGTTGAAGAGATGAAGTCGGCTGAGAATCTGCTGGAACAAATTAAACCCAGTAGCTTAGGAAATCAAGATGTTGCACCTGATGATTCAATAGAATCTACCCTCAGATTAAATCTTCCTCTCTATCAAATTGAAGAAATGGATAAGTTAAAGCGAATTCTGGAAGAGTCTGCCGGTAATGCAGATCATAAAGTGATTCCAGTAGAAGCCATTGTTATCGGTCAATCTCTGAAAAAAAGAGTGCAATTCGGTTGTCAATTCTGGATAGAAAATAGTGAAACTGCTTTGAATCGATTAACTTCGGCGGGATTTGAAGTTAAAATGGTTTCAAAACAAGAATGAAGTTGAAGGTGACTAAAGTTGAAACAATTGAGTCTATTACTTTTCCTTAATTCCTAAATAATTCCAAAGTAGATTTGGATTTGAATTGAGCATTTGAATTGAGCCTTTCCACTGAATAATACCGGTATCTAGAATATAAACAGTAGAGGCTAAATCTAAAGCAAAGGTAATATTTTGACCTGTGATTAATACAGTTTTACCGCGATTTTTTAGATGTTGAATGACCTGCTGAATTCTTTGTATCAGAACAGGTGCAAGTCCTTCTGTGGGTTCATCCATCAATATTAGTTTAGGATCTCTGATTAAAGTACGAGCAATTGTCAGCATTTGTTGTTGTCCTCCTGAAAGATTTCGTGCCCGTTGAAACCGGAGAGCTTTAAGTTCAGGAAAGTCAGTATAGGCTTGAGATAAGTTCTCATTAATTCTCTTACTTTCAGCAGCAACTTCTAAATTTTCTTCAACTGTTAAATCTGGAAAAATCCGTCGATTTTCTGGCACTAATCCAACTCCTTGCTGAGCAATTTTCCAACTGGGTAAACCGCTCAATTCTACTCCATTCAATATAATTTTACCTTGTTGAAGAGGATGAATTCCCATCAAACTGAGAAGAAGTGTGGTTTTTCCTGCACCTTGTCTGCCCACTAAAACCACAATTTCTCCTGAATAAATTTCAAGATTGATTCCTTGTAAAATATGGCTATCTCCGTAGTAACTATGGAGATTAGTAACTTCAAACAGAGGATAATTCATCATCGGTCTATCAAATAAAAATGATTGTAGATGACCCAATTAAGTCCCTAGATACGCTTGACGAACGGCTGAATGATTGCGGATTTCATGGGGTAAGCCTTGAGCTAAAATTTTACCGTGATTCAGAACAATAATCCATTCAGCAAGATTAAATACAGTTTCCATATCATGTTCAGTCATCAAAAATGTATATCCTCTTTCATGTTGTAATTTTTGAATCAGTTTAATGATAGAGTTTGCTTCTTCTCGACTCATTCCAGAGGTGGGTTCATCTAATAGAATTAACTGCGGTTCTAAGGCTAAAACAATGGCAATTTCAACTAAAGCTTTATCCCCATGGCTGAGATGGCTAACAGAGATTTCAGCTAATTTTTCAATCCCAACTTGGCTTAAAATCCGATCAACTGCTGAGTTCAAATTTAGATCATTTTGAACAGAATGCCAAAAATCAAAAGTTTTTTTTTGATGAGCAATGACGGCGGCACGAATATTCTGTCTGACAGTTAAGGATGGAAACACATTTGTAATTTGGAAGCTTCGTCCAATCCCTGCTTGAACGATTTGATGAGGTGATAAATTGGTAATTTCTTTGCCATTCAATTGAATACTACCTGATGTGGCTTTCAATTCTCCACTAATTAGATGATACAATGTAGTTTTCCCTGCCCCATTCGGGCCAATCACAGCAGTTATTGTACCCGGTTTTAGGTTAAAACTGACTCGATCAATGACTCTATTTTTGTCAAATAATTTAACTAGTTTAGTAATTTTGATAATGGGTGCTTTTTTCATAAAAAACTAACAATTAAGAGAATATTTAACACAGTAATAGTTAATAGTATATTATAATAATAACAGTTTGTTAGCTAAAAGAATAGAGACTTTAATAAGAGGTAATTACTGTTTAATTAAACTATTAATATACCTAAAATTTAATAAATATAAAAAATTAAGAATGGCAGCCTAATTTAGATTAATGATTAAAGTATTACGGTTTTTTTCTGGAAGTGAACTATTTTGAATATTAACTCGTTCGTAAATTAACTGATCGACATTGATTTTAGCGAGGTAAACCCCTAACCCACCAATTTCTCTTTCTTCTAAGGGTTTGTCTAAATCTTCAGGTATTTCCTGTTGATTAGGATTAAAGGGAATTCCTGTATCTTCAATCCATAAGATTAACTGATTTTTATCTAACTTAGCCGAGAAATTTATAACATTATCGCTTAAATTTTTATAGCCATACTCAATAATATTTGTAGCAATTTCATCCACCGCTAATCGTAGTTTTGCTACTTTTTTATGACTGAGATTAGCCCAAATACCCACTTGTTTAACATAGTTGGCAATTGTACTGAGAGAATCTAAAGTTGCCGGAACTGTTAATGAGTCATAGTATTTTATCATTCGTCATTCATTATTCATTGTTATTTATGCATCTAAACCCCCAATGGTGGGGGATTTTTTAATTCTGATTTTTTGGAGAATTGGGAAGTTAAAAGGAAAAATTACTCACTGTATTCATCTTGAAGAATAACACTGTGATGAAAACCTGTTTTTTGAATCGTATCGAGGACAATTTCATTGGCTCCTACAATATAAATATCGGCTTCTTTACCCATTTTCTGTTTAGCAAAAATTAAGACTCGTAAACCCGCACTAGCCATATAGTCTAATTCATTCATAATTAACACCAACTTAGAAACATCTCCTTGAGTTGCTTGTTCAATTTTTGCTTTAAATTCATCAGCCGTATTTCGATCTAAATCGCCAGATAGAGCGATTTTTGCAGTGCTGTTTTTGATTTCTAAAGATGCGTTGAGTGTCATAGTTTTAGTGATTCTTGATTGGACAAAGTTTAAGTTTATTTACCCAGGAGGATGACAATTGAGCGATCGCCCAGTAAAATGTTAAATTGATTAGTTAACTGGGGTTCTGTGCCAACTTTCCATACGTCCCCTGGGGCAGCACATCCAGTGTTAACAAAAACGTGCCATTGTTTACCGTCTGGTAGTTGAGGTAATTCAAAATTATGGGGGTGCCAGTGCATATTAAAGGCAACATAAATATAGTTGTCTTCAATGCTGGCTTCGCGGGCGTGTTTACCACATAACATGAATGCTAAAGTGCGAGATTCTTCAGACCAATCTGCATTCCAAGCTTGGATGCCATGCCAACTAATATCGGCATATCCAGACCCAACATAATCTTGATTCCAAAAATGACGACGATTTCTTAGAACTGGATGGGCGTGACGAAAGGCAATACAATGTTTAAAAAAGCGAAATAAATCAGCATTTTTATGGAGTAAATCCCAGTTAAACCAAGTTAGTTCAGAATCATGACAATAGGTATTATTATTGCCATTTTGAGACCGTCCAACTTCATCCCCCATTAATAACATCGGTATCCCTTGAGAGACCAGCAGAATAGCGATTGCATTCCGCATTTGCCGTTGTCGCAAGGCGTTAATACCGGGGTCATCCGTCCAGCCTTCCGCCCCACAATTCCAGCTTTCATTATCATTACCGCCATCATTATTATTCTCACCATTTGCCTCATTATGTTTGTGATTATAGGAAACTAAATCTGCCAAAGTAAAGCCATCGTGGCAAGTAATAAAGTTAATTGAAGTGGCGGGGGCGCGTCCAGAATCGGCATAGAGGTCAGGGGAACCTTGCAAGCGTTGGGCCATTTCCCCAACGACCCCATCCCCCTTGAGGAATTTACGAACTGTATCGCGATATTTACCGTTCCATTCAGCCCAGCGGCCATAGGCAGGAAAGGAACCCACTTGATATAAACCGCCGGCATCCCAGGCTTCTGCAATCAGTTTACATTTGGCCAAAATGGGGTCAAAAGCCAGGTTTTCTAACAGGGGGGGATTCGCTAAGGGTACGCCCATGGGGTCACGACCGAGAATGGCAGCCAAGTCAAACCGGAAACCATCAATATGATATTCACTCGCCCAGTATCGCAGACAATCTAACACTAAATTACGGACAATGGGATTATTACAATTAAGAGTATTTCCACAACCGCTAAAGTTGAAGTAATAGCCCTCTGGAGTCAACATATAGTAGGTTTTGTTGTCGATGCCGCGAAAGGAAATATAAGGGCCCTGTTCGTTCCCTTCAGCCGTGTGATTAAATACAACATCAAGGATTACTTCGATGCCATTTTGATGCAATTGTTTGACGAGATTTTTAAATTCATCTACCTGCATTCCAAACTTTCCCGTAGCCGCATATCCAGCTTTGGGGGCAAAAAATCCCACCGTACTATAACCCCAATAATTAAGTAAGGTTTCTCCAGTAATTGGGGAAGGGCGGGAATTTTCAAATTCATCAAACTCAAAAATTGGCATTAATTCAATCGCGTTAATCCCTAAGTCTTTAAGATAGGGAATTTTTTCCAGAAGGCCAGCAAAAGTTCCCGGATGTTTGACCCCAGAGGAAGAGTGTTGAGTAAAGCTACGAACGTGCATTTCATAGACAATTAAATCCTCTGGCGGTATTTCTAAAGGCCGGTCATTTTCCCAGTCAAAATCATCAAAGACAATGCGAGAACGGTGTTGATAGGTATTATTCCAATCTGGAGTAATTCCCCAAGTTTCTCGACCACTGATAATTTTAGCGTAGGGGTCGCTGAGGATTTTACTGCTATCAAACCAGTGACCGCGATGAGGATTATATTCTCCTTCAAATCGATAACCATATTCGATATTTTCATAGTCTAAATCAAACACAATTATGCTGTAAACGTTACCAATACGAAACTCATCCGGAAACGGAATTTCTGCCATCGGTTCAGCGGCACGTTTTTTAAATAAAACTAAGGTACAAGCTTGAGCATGACTGGAATAAATGGAGAAGTTAACGCCGCCAGGAATTAGAGTTGCGCCGAAGGGAAAGGGTTTTCCTCGTCGTAGTTTAAAATTTTTGTAAGTATGGGTGGGATGGCTATCAATTCGTTCAAGCATTATGATTTTTTTTCCTTATTAGGGTTAACTATTTTGGTATTTTGGGATACAACCAATGAGCAAATAATCGCGTCATTCTGGGCATCACAACATAAGTCATTAAAGGGACTAAAATTGCTGTGGTTACAAAACTAATCAGTAGAGGTGGCAGGGTTTTTAATAGCGGTAATAGTAAATAGTTAATGATGTTAACTAAGGGATAAATTGCCATCCATGTTACTGCAACCATTTTATGTTTAGGGGGTGGAACAATAGGTTTTTGGGTTCCTAAAGTAAACCAAGTTTCTAGTCCTGTAATTATTTCAAATTGAGGGGAACCAACAGTTAAAGCATCACCCCGCGCCATCCATTGTTTCCGAGATTCTGATTCTTCCCAATGCCGTAAGTTACTTTGTTTATCAAATTTAAATACAATTAAGTATTCAAAATCTTGAGAATCGGTAGGTCGAAAAACAGTGGTTCCTAAATGTCCTTTAAAGGTCATAGAAGCGTTAATAATTCCGGATAGAAATTCCTCAAATGCTTTTTGACAACCCGGTTTAACTTGCCGTTTAACAGTGACTGTAACAGGGGGGTCATCGGGAGAATTATTCGGTGTTACCATTGAGAGTTTTTAATGCTTCTTCAACAGTATTATACGTCGTAAAGAAGTTGATAAATCCCGTAATTTTCATCACATCAGCAATTTCTTCTGAGAGTCCGACTAATACGAATTGACAATCATTTGCTGTGGCGTAGCGGTGTAAGGTAAGCAGAATTCGCAGTCCGGCACTTGACATATATTCGACATCAGTTAAATTTAACAAAAGCTGACTTTGGGGTGTAAATAAAGGAGAAACTTTTTCTTGAATTAGGGGTGCTGTATTAGCATCAATCTCTCCTTCGATTTCAGCGATAGTAACACTTGATTGATTATTGATATTGATGTTCATTGTAGTAGGGTGCGTTAAATTTATGGGAGATTTTCAAGTGGTAGGGTGCGTTAAATTTATGGGAGATTTTCAAGTTAAACAGAGAAACAGTAGAGTTGTAGGGTGCGTTAAATCTATAGAATATTTTTAAGTTAAAGAGAGAAATAGATAACGCACCCTACCAGAGGAACTTTTAAGTTCAAGAGAAGAATAGATAACGTACCCTACAGTTTTTAAAAACTAGCTAAGATTGGAAGCAATTCTCACTTTTATTTTCACCCGTTCTTCCGTTTTAGGTAATGTCACAATCAGTTTCTCAGCATCAAAATTAGTGTAGGGTTGACCTTCAATTTCCACAGAATCAATCTTAATGCTACCTGGGGGTAAAATATCGGGAGAAACCCGTAGGAGTCCATCGGGGAAACTATTGGGAAGCGGTTTAAAATAGAAATCCATAGGCTGTTTTGTAATCAACAAATTGGTGTAAACAGCAGCTAAATAACACAGTTCAAAAGAGTGATATCCACTCATAGAATGGCTACCTTTACCGCGTTCATTTCCACCGGCTAAATAGGGAATTCCATTGGCTAAGACATTGAAATAAACCCCACCATCTTCAATATCTAAGAACCAAGTATTATAGAAAGCTGCGGCTTCACGGGCTAAGCGATGATAATCTTTATCTTGCAAACAACCCGTGAGAATCATATAAGCCAAAATAGACTGTTCTTGTTGCCACCAAGCCTTGCGGTCATGCCAAACAAAACGATGATTTTTATCACCTGGATTTAAAACTCGTTCAACCACATCATACCATCCCCCTCGTTGCAAATCACTGCCGACTTCAGGCATTTTATCGGCAATTTTTGTAGCTAAATTGAGGTATTCTTCCTTGGGTTTAAGGCTGTACATTCGCATTAAATTCCAAACAATTTTTAAATTATGTCCAACAACAGCGCGATTTTGTTGCCATCCCCAAGTTGTATCATGAGACCAATCTTGATAAAATCGTTCTTGAACAAAGGGACTGTTTTCATCATCTGGGAAATATTTCTCAATCGTATCAAAGGTTTCTTCTAGCATTTCGGCATATTCTGCTTTCCCGGTGGCTAACCATAAATTAATTAAATAAGCCGGGGCATGGTCACCCACAGAATTCCAATTTTTTCTGCCTTGATTTTGTCCTAATGCTGAACTTTGAGGGTCTAATGTAACGGGGTCAAGATGAGAGAAATATCCGCCATGTTCACCTTTATCTCGGAAGAATTCTTTAAACAGTTTAATCGTTAATTCAGCATCTTTTAAAATATTAGGATCACCGTTAATTCGATAGGTTTGAATGGGGCCTGCGAGGGCATAAATTTGTTCATAAGCCGGAATAGCATGATAATCATCTCCAAATTCCGAAGCGAAAATCTTCTGTTCTCTTGCCCCTTGAACATCAATACCGTGATACCAATACACAATACCTTCATCCATATCGAGAAACCGCATATGTTCTCGTAAATATTCGGTTCCGGCTTCTGCTGCTTCGAGAAAATGATCTTCTCCCGTCATTAAAAAGGCTGTCGCAAAGCCATAAACTAGGCGGGAAATCGTATCTGTTTCTTGACTAAAATTATCAGAAGAACGGCTTCCTGACAGGGCTAAGTTAGTACGATAATTACGATAATTAATCTCACCGTCATCAAATTGAGATTTAAAGTAAAAGTCCCCTAAAGCCGCGACTTGGTTAACCCACCAATTGGGTTTTTCAAATTTATATTCTTCAACAGTTCGACCCTGAAATATGATTTGCTTGACTTCAAATTTAGGACTATCGGGATAGAAAACGCCGTAAGCATATAGATAACGACCGGGGGAAAGCATGGAACGCATATTGCCTGTGGCATCCGGATAAGGTTCTTCTAAATTTTGGACTAATTTTGCAAAAGTCATGGGGGTTAGCATGGCTTTAAATTCTTGTCCATCTGATGTTTTGAGAGTGAAAACATCGTTATCAGAATCAAAGTTAGTGACGTATCCAGCGATTAAATCAGAAACGGGAAAGTTAATGGGAGTCATGAGTTAAATATCTCCGTAAATTGGGTGAGGGATAGAATAGATAAGTTAGGGAACTTGAACGGATTGAATCTCATTAATGGTGTAGATTCTGACATCCGCTGGCTGGGCTAAAATTTCGGCATATTTTGCGGTTAATTCCTGGGTATGAGGCTGTTCTAAATGGGCTTCAAATGCGGCTTTAGTTTTCCATTCTTCAAAGAAGAAAAACAGGTTCGGTGTATTTTGATCTTCATAGAAGAAATAGCTATTTACCCCCGGTTCTGTTTCGTTTGTTGCCTTTGCCGTTTGAGTCGCTAACTCTATAAATGTGTCGCGGTCTTCTGGTTTAACATTAAGATAAGCAATCACCACTAAAGGTTGTTCAGTTTGTTGATTCTCTGCCGTTGTAACTTCACTATTTTGAGTAGAATTTGCTTCAGTTTGACTGACTGCATCACAACTCACAATACCGACTAAACTAATCAGCAGCAAAGAGGTGTAAAAAAAACGTTTCATGATTTTCTCCGAATTGCGAGTAAAGTAATATCATCAGACTGTTCAGCATCTCCGATATGTGCTAAAACCTGAGATTTAATTGTTTCTAACATTTCCTCTGCGGAGGAGTAAGATTCTTGCATAATTTCTAATGCTTTTTCTCGACCAAAAAAGGCGCGTTGACTATCTCGTGCTTCTGTAATACCATCGGTAAATCCTAATAAAATTTCACCGGGTTTAAGGTAATCTTTTTCACAATTAAACTCCATATCCGGTAACATTCCCACAGCAGTTCCTGTGGGTTCTATAGAGACTCGTATTTCTCCTTTTGGAGTGATAATTAACAGCGGTTCATGACCGCCATTAATATAAGTCAATTCACCTGTGTCTGAATTTAAAACCCCCATAAACAGAGTGGCAAACATTCCTTCATCTCCATGATTATCAGCGACGTAGTTATTGGTCATTTCAACAGCTTTTAAGGCATTTTCAGAAATGGAATGATTGTGACAGCATTGATGGGAAAAAATCCGAATTAAACTGCGAAATAATCCCATAAATAATCCCGCACTGACTCCCTTATCACAAACATCTCCAATCACTAAGACAATGTGGTTTTCGGGTAGTTCAAAAACATCATAGAAATCTCCTGCAACCCGACGGGCGGGGGACATAAATGCAGCAATTTCCCAACCCGGTTTTTGTAATAATTGACGGGGTAGAAAGTTCTTCTGCATAATCCGCCCTTTTTCTAACTCGTCATCAAGCGCATTTAACGCTTGTTTGCGAGCATTTGTTGCTTCAGTAATTAAGCCAAACATTTTTTGAAAGGCAGTAATCACATCTCCTAATTCATCCTGACGTTTGAATTCAACAGAATAGAATTCCGGTGGATTTTCATCGTTGTAAATGGCTTCTCCTGCCACTAATAAATCTCGTCTTAATCGAAAGATTGGAGTGATGATAATAGGGTCGAGAGTAATCCAAACGGTCAATGTTAAAAACAAGGAAATAATCACCACTAAACCCGTAATTCTAGCAACATACGCATTGATTTCCGGCTGAACCATGGAAGCATCATGACGAATAATCACCGTTTGATTGGTTTTCATTTGCGGCCCAAACCAAACAATTTCATCATATGAATTTCCCTGTCGTCTCGGTCGATTATTTGCAATTTGAGTCAGAGAAAGTTGAGGAGGATTTCCAAATGTACCGACTAACTGTCCAGAGGCTTGATAAACGGCTCCCCCTTGAACCAAAGAATTAGTATTTTGCAGTTTTTGCAACTGGGTTAATAATTCTTTGTCCGAAATATTGGGATAAGTGATTAAAATCCAGGTAACTTTTCCTAAAGTAATTTCTCTGAGTTGCGCTAAAATTTCTTGTTCCCGTCGATAGAGTGAAGGCACTAAAATAATACTTTCAATGGTGACAATTCCAGCAAATACCCAGAAAGCAATGCGTCGGGATAGACGAGAATTCCAGCGTGTGGAAATTGTTTTAACAAAAGTCTTGAGTGGAGCTGACATAGTTTTAGCTATCCCAAAAGCGATGCGAGGAGGAGATGGTTTAACTCTTTTGTGATTTGAGATTTGACTCAAAAATTAGTATTTTGAAAAACTACAGAATCACACCAGATAGAGTTAATTGTTTTAAACGGCTTCTAATGCGGGATAATCAATATATCCTTCTTTTCCTTGGCTGTAGAATGTATCTCGGTTATAGGGGTTTAAGGCTGCATCTAATTTGAAGCGTTTGGGTAAGTCAGGATTGGCAATAAATAGCCGACCATAAGCCACTAAATCGGCGTTTCCTTCTGCTAAAACTTTGTTTCCACTTTCGTAAGTATAACCGCCAGCAGTAATTAAATTGCCGTTAAAAATGGGTCGAAAAAATTTAACGCCCAAACCATTAGAGTCATCTTCGACGTTTGTATCTCCTTTAATTCGCGGTTCAACAATGTGTAAATAAGCTAACTCAAATTGATTTAATGCTTTGCCAATATAGCTAAATAAAGCCTGAGGATTGGAGTCGGACATACTCATGAAGGTGCTACTGGGAGATAAGCGAACTCCCACTTTTTCTCCTCCCCAAACTGATGTTACTGCTTCAGTGACTTCCATCAAAAACCGAACGCGATTTTCAATCGAACCGCCATATTTATCAGTTCGTTTATTAGACCCATCCTGAAGAAATTCATCCAATAAATAACCGTTAGCGCTGTGAATTTCTACCCCATCAAACCCGGCCGCCATTGCATTTTCAGCCGCCTGTTTATACTGTTCAACAATAGTTGGAATTTCTGCGGTTTCCAACGCGCGAGGAGTAACAAAGGGTTTTTCTCCTTCGTAGGTCACTGCCATGCCTTCAGGGGCAATTGCGCTGGGGGCAACGGGTAATTCTCCGTTGGGTTGCATCGAGGGATGGGAGACGCGGCCGACGTGCCACAATTGTAAGAATATCCGTCCGCCTTGGTCATGGACGGCTTGAGTAATGAGTTTCCAGCCTTCAATTTGTTCGGCTGAATGGATGCCGGGGGTATTGGGGTAACCAACTCCTTGAGGCGAAATTTGGGTAGCTTCAGTAATAATTAAAGCAGCCGAAGACCGTTGAGCATAATATTGGGCATTCATCGCTTGCGGGACGTTCCCTTTGCCTGCCCGCATCCGTGTTAAAGGGGCCATAACCATGCGGTGAGGCAGGGATAATTCACCGAGTTTGAAAGGGGAAAATAAGTTAATTGATGTATTCATGGTGTGAAGAAATGTATGGAGAACAAGTATGAATAGAGACCTCACCTTCACCTGAGATGTTGTTTTTAAATCTAAGAAAAAAGGTGAGGTTTGTATCGATTAATTCTTGGAGTCTAATTCTTGCAAAAATACTTGCATAAATTCTTCCACAACACCGGGATGTCGGCCCGTGACTAAACTCCCATCAATATGAGTGGCAGCAGTTTCTTCTCCTTCATAAACCAGAACACCGCCAGCGTTTTCTACATCACAAGCAATATTATGGGCGCAGGTTACCTTTCGACCTTTGAGTAATTCTGGGTCAGCACAAAATAGCCACATACTATGACAAATTGTCCCGACTTTAACTTGATGTTTATCCATTAATTGAACGCTTTGCCGCAGAAACTCAACAGCCGGGGATTGATTCGGTTGACCCGACTTAATTTGGGGTTGATACCGTAACCTGTCCATGGCATAACCGCCAATTAGAATAATACCTCGATAATCTTCAGGTTTGACATCTTTAAAATCAACAGTTACTGTTGCAACTTCTTCATGGTCATTGCCTTTAAAGGTGAGTTTAGGCTGACCCCAGAGATTAGAAAGATATTCCACTTCATACCCATTATCTGGGAAAAATTCATTAAAACGGCGATATTCAGTTTCATCAAAATGTTCTTCAATCAGAACACCTATTTTGCCTTTTGTTGCAGTAGTCATAATTAATCTCTGATTCGTTTTACCCTAAAATTTCATTCAGCTTACCGAAACAACCTGCTGCTTTGTTAAACCCAGCATAGACACACGTAAATAACAGCAGTTCTTCAATTTCAGCTCGTGTTGCACCTTGTTTCATTGCCATATTAACGTGGGCTGCAAAGGGACTACCAGGGCCATTTTGATCTTGATTAACAACATCAATTGCAATCGTAATCAGGGCTTTTGTCTTCTGATCAATTAACGGTAAACCCCAGGCTTCACCAGCAACACGGGTACAGAAGTCGCCAAATTGAGGGTTAATACTGCTGAGTCCGGCTTGTAAGTCTGCGTCGTCTAAAACAGCATTGTTGTAAGTATTGGTTTCAGTCATAATTCCTCAGAATGGTGAAGGGTAATAATCAGTGATGATTAGTCTTAAGCGGTCTGAATTAGTTTCAACAATTCTTCCGGTGCAAATACATCGCGATAGAAGGTTAATTGTTCTGTTTTAAGATAACAACCGCCTCGATGTCCACGACGCACCCAAGTTACACTTCCTTTCGCAATGGTTTCGTTGGTTTCATCATCAACACATTTCCATTCAAACAAAGTATGTTCACCGGAAAACATCACAATTGGCCAACACATTGTTACACCGGGTTGAGCAATTAATGCCCACCAATGTTGCTCCCGCGCTTGCTGTTCTGTTAAGCCAAAATAAGGACCATCTTGACAAAGATAGATTAAATTATCCCGATATTCTGCGGTTAGAATATCACCTCGTCCTCGTCTTAAGGCTTCACAGTGAGTTGGCCACCATTCCTTGTTTTCTTGCTCAATTTGTTCTAAAGTATACTCTGAACTTATTTCTGGGTTTTCTGTTTCTTTTTTAGTAAGAAAATCTTCTCCCATCTCGATCAGTTTCTGTTGCATTTCCTCAGAAACGAGTCCGGGTCTAGAATAGTCGGCAATCAGATCTTTGTAATAATTAGTGCGTTTTTTCATGAGACTAACTCCTTATAAACTGGTAATCATTGGGTGACCAGATGTAAAACTGATCTTGAGTTTCATTAACCGATACTCACCTGAAATTAATCCTTAACTTTTCTGAGAAATGAATGAGAAATTAGTCACTGATTTAGCCCATACTTGATATTTGTTGAGCAGAAAGTGATCGAGATCATAAGTGAACGTGAGACGAGTAACACCGTGATATTCTTGCATCAAAATAATCAGGTTGAAAACCCAAATACCAGTTGACAACCCCCCGCTTGTCAAGACATTACAGAAACGTTAGCTTAAGAGCAAGACGATTTTTTCTATCAAAACTATAGCCATCATCTATATATGCGATTTGAACAGATTCAATACTTTTTAGCCGTTGCTGAAACCGGTAATTTTAGTCGCGCTGCTGAACAATTACTGATTTCTCAGCCCTCCCTTTCCAGCGCCATTAGAAAGTTAGAGCGAGAATTAGGCGTTACACTGTTTGAGCGGGGTGGACGACGCACTCAGCTCACTCCTCCGGGCCAAGTCTTCCTAGAAAAAGCCCAAAAAATCTTAGAAGATTATGAACAACTTCGCTATCAACTGCGGGATTTTAGACAGCAACCGATATTAAGATTAGGATTAATCTCAACCCTGCGTCTTGCCAGTCTATCCCCATTAATTCACGGTTTTAGGGAACAGTATCCTGATGTGATTTTGGAGCTTCGGAGTAGCCATTTTGAGAATATTAATAGTTGGTTAATCAATCGAGAAATTGATCTAGCGATTACCGCTTTATTAGAGGAAAGCCCAAATCCTCAAACCACTTTTGTCTTATTTAATCAACGGCTTCAGCTTGCCATTCCCGAATATCATCCTTTTGCCGAGCAAGAATTCATCAATTTATCAGATCTGAATCATCAACCTTATATTGAACGAATTAACTGTGAATTTTGGCGTGGTTGTCCTAATTTATATGAATCTGCTGGGGTTTATCCTAATATTATTTATCGGGCTGATTGTGAGGAATGGGTGATTTCTTTAATTCAAGCCGGATGGGGAATGAGTGTGATGCCGGAGTGGCAAAATTTATCCGGTATTGTTTACCAATCTGTTTCAGGAGTTAATCTAAATCGCACTATTGGTTTAAAATGGAATAAACCTGATTCTCTTGAAGTTGTTGAGCAATTTTGTTCTGTGGCAAGGCAGCAAGATTGGCAACTTGTTTAAAAACAAAACTTTTGAATTGAACAGCTTCACTATTTTAGGATAATAAAAATTATTGGGGGATTTCTTAGCAATATCAGCGAATTAAATTAAATTTAATTCGTTCTTTTACATAAAAAATGACTAGTAATTTTTTCAATCGATGCAAGTATTCCGCCTCGAAATCCTAAAATCAGTGGAATTAGCAGTAATCCTAATAATAAATTCCATACATCTATTTGGTTCTGAATCAAATGATTTGATAAAAAGGGTAATGTTGCTAATGTTTGCCAGAAATTTCGTTGATTGGATTTTACCCAATGTTCTAATAACAAGAAAATAGTTGCTCCGAACATTGGGCCGGCGAAACGAGAAGCTCCCCCTAAAATTGTCATTAACACAGGAATTGCACTGAATGTCCAGTCAGCAATTTCAGGAT
The DNA here is from genome assembly GCA_964401105.1 of uncultured Lyngbya sp. Taxonomy (GTDB): domain Bacteria; phylum Cyanobacteriota; class Cyanobacteriia; order Cyanobacteriales; family Microcoleaceae; genus JAAURB01. The sequence goes on from CAYNXM010000291.1 coordinate 34,330, forward strand.
TGACGACTCGTTGAAACGGTGACCAAAGTGCTCCTGCTAACCCAGCCATTCCGCCCGCCAAACTAAAAGCCAGCCAGCGAATTTGACGAATATTAACCCCAACAAACTCTAAGCGTAATGTATTTTCTCGACTGGCTTGTAAGAGTTCCCCAAATGGGCTATGAGTGATACGCCAGAGAGTATAAATTGCACTGACAACGACTATTACTGTGAGATAATAATATGGAGTAAATCCTTGTATATTCAGGGGTAAACCGGGTATTCCTAAATCCCTCACTATCACCCCGGTAATGCCATCACTTCCCCCCGTTACTTCTCGCCATTGAAAAACAATGGTATAAACCATCATGCCGAATGCAAGGGTTAACATAGCAAAGTAAATTTGGTCAACTCGTACACTTAAATAACCGAAAACTACTGCAATTAAAAATGCCGCAGCAACACTTGCAAGAATGGCAATAAAAAAAGGAATAGATGCTTTAACTAGATAAGCACAAGTGTAGGCACCTGTGGCAAAATAAGCAGCATGACCAAAACTGAGTAAGCCAGCATAACCAAACAGTAAATTAAAGCTGAGGGCAAACAGTCCCATCAACAAAATTTCGGTGAGTAGAATTAAATTAAATGGAGATAACCATTGAGGTAATAACAGCAGGAGGATGGCTACCGTACCCATTAAAATCCATTTAAGATAATTTTTCATTTTAATATAATTAGTGATTCAGGGTTTTCAATCCGGCTGCTTTCCGGACAATACTCAAGGGTACAATATCAACAGACGGAGCTTTGTTTAAAGTCAATTCACTTAATAACTTACCCATTAAAGGCGCAAACTTAAATGCTTGGCTAGAACCCCCTGTAAATAAAATAATATTGGGGAAATGGGGTAATTTATCCAGAATAAATAAAGTATCTTTAGTCATCGTATAAGGACAACAATGTAATGAAATACACTGTTCAATTCCTTTCCAATTAGACCGAAGAAATTGATCTAAAAAATGAGCTAATTTTTCATCGGGTTCTCGCTTCAAATCTTTCATAGTCTGGGTACGATTTTCGGGGGGACACCAGTCAATCCCCACTTTAATTAAATGTTGCTGAGGATGATGACAAGGAAATCCATAATATAATCCACCATCTCCAATTTTAGGATTGGCTTTTTGAAAACAAAACCATTGAGGATAATCGTCTCGATATTGGGGGTTAACCTGATAGTATCCCCATAACATACTCCAAATTTCTAACTCTAGCTTTAGATTTAAATAGGCTAATAATTCATTCGTCCAACCCCCGACAGCAAGAATTATTGTTGAAGCTTCAAACCAGCGTTTTGTTTTTGTTTGAATCATAATTTTTCCCGAGTCTTCTACCTGTAATGATTCCACTCCTGCATCTTCATAAATGCTTACCCCATTATTTTTTGCTTCTGTTTTAAAAACCTGTAGTGCTTTCGCCGCCCACACCATGCCAGCCGTCGTTTCAAATAAGCCAATAAAATCAGAACGGGGATTCATTGGCCACCGTTGACTCATTGCCGTTGCATTGACTTCTTCAAATGGAATATTATTCTTTTCCATCACTTTCTTCGCACCGGGAATACTGCCTTCAATCGTTTCTTCATCCCAAGCTTCGCCATAAAACAATAAGCCATGCTCTCGCAATAATTGACAGTGATGTTGAGCTTCAATTTTTCGCCACTCTTGTAAGCTTTTTTCTTGAAAATCAGATAAATACTCAGAAGAATACATTCGACGATACATTCGTTCTTCTCCATAAGAACTAGATCGATTATGTCCGACTTTAAATTGTTCTAAAAGAATCGTTTTCAAACTAGACTGTTGACTGAGATAGTAAGCAGCCGCCGTTCCTGCCATCCCACCACCAATCACTAATACATCCGTTTTAATTCGTTCATGACTCTGTTCCATTGCTGAGTTCTCCCAGGTGTTTTTAAAAATTATTTTTTGACTAATCTTTAATATAACAGCCTCAAACAGATGACAGATCGCAATCAACGGGGTTTGTTTAAAAAACTTATCTTTTTTAAAAAGTTAAGAAGTATTAAATTATTGGCTTAATTTTATCTTTAAAATCTGAAGTTAGCCATAATAGTTTTATAAAAAGAAACAAGAGTGTTAAAGACAGCCTGATTTTAAATAACAGGTAAATATCACTACGATTTGATGAATTTCACACTTTTTAACATCATGTCCAATTTTACCCATTCTTTATCTAATTCTTGGCTCAAACTGCCCCATTCCCGTCGCCAGTTCATCCAATATTTAGGATGGACAACCGCCGGAATATTGGCCGCTTGTACTGCGCCTTCCAACCGAACAGCAGACCCGAATCAACCCGTTAGAATTGGTGCGATGTATCTATTAACGGGAGGGTTTGCCACTTATGGTGAATTTGCCCGAGATGGGATTAATCTGGCTGTGGAAGAAATTAATACTCAGGGGGGAATTAATCGCCGTTCTGTAGAGGTTTTGTTTGAACATGAAGCCGATTCGGTACAAACAGCACGACGGCTTGTTTTAGAAGAAAATGTCGATTTTCTAATCGGAATTGACAGTTCGGGAAACGCTGAAGCTTTAGTTCCCACCATTCCTGAATTGGGACGAATTTTGATGGTGACTCACGCGGCTAGTCCTAAAGTAACGGGAGATTTATGCAACCCCTATGTATTTCGCTGTAGCGTTAATGGCCCCCAAAATGCCACTGCTGGGGCGGAAATTGCAGCTAAAGAAGACTATTTAAAATGGACAACGATTGGGCCGGATTATGCATTTGGTCATCAAAGTTGGGAATATTTTCAGCAAGCAGCACAAGCTCGAAAACCTGGCATTAAATTTCTGGAAAAAACAGCATTTCCCAAACTAGGAGCAGAAGATTACAACAGTTTTATTGCGGTCTTACAAAGATCGGGAGCCGAGGCAATTTGGTGTAGTTTGTGGGGAAATGATTTGGTAAATTTTGTGCGTCAAAGCCGTCAATTCGGTTTATTTGAACAATTCCCCGTTTATATGGAATTGGGGGCGGCGATGGAAGTTTTACAAGCCTTAGGAGAGGAAATGCCGATAGGACAGTGGGTCGGAACCCGCTATTGGTGGCAAACCCCGAATACAGAAATCAACCGTAACTTTGTGCAACAATTTCGCGATCGCTACAACACCTATCCCAGTTACAATGCCGAAAATGCTTATGTGGGTTTACATTTGCTGGCGGCTGCGGCAAACGAAGCCGGTACAACGGAGACGGATGGGGTGATTGCCGCCTTGGAAGGGCGAACTTACGAAGCACCGATGGGGCGCTTAACCCTGCGAGCTGAAGATCATCAGGCGGTGGTAGATGTGCCTTGGGGGCAAACAGCTGAGGATTCCGAATATGATTTTCGCCTGCTTAATCCGATTCAAGTCGCCACAGGAACATCAGTCACTCGGTCAGTAACGGCAACAGGTTGTCAAATCAGCTAATCAGAAATTCTCATGTTTTCAACCTTCTTAATTTTCTTTCTCAACGGTTTAGCCCAGGGAATGTTATTGTTTCTGATTGCAGCCGGATTAACCTTAATTTTCGGGGTAATGGGGGTACTGAATTTTGCCCATGGCAGCTTGTATATGTTAGGGGCCTATTTAACCTTTTGGATCGCCACTCAACACCAGCTTAACTTTGGCTTGGCGTTACTCTTAGCCCCTTTGATTGTCGCTGTCGTGGGTGGAGTGATTGAAATCCTTTTTTTACGTCGTATTTATCAACAAAATGTCAGCTTTCAACTCTTACTTACCTTTGCCTTTGTGCTGCTGATTAATGATGGGGTTCGTTTGTTATGGGGCAGTGCGCCATTGACCACACCCTTACCTCAACACTTTGTTGGAACTGTAGAACTCTCGAATCAAACATATCCCATTTATCATTTACTGATTATTGTGATTGCTCCTTTAATTAGCATGATTTTATGGCTATTGTTAACACGGACAAAATTAGGAAAAATTCTGCGAGCTGTTGCACAAGATCCAATCATGGCAGGTGCATTAGGAATTAATGTACCCCGAGTGTTTACAGGGGTTTTTATGTTAGGAGCTGGGTTAGGGGGGGTAGCCGGAGTTTTAGCAGCTCCTTTGAGAACCCTGAGTCCAGGGATGGGAGATCAAGTCATTATCGAAAGTTTTATCGTGACTGTGATGGGGGGATTAGGCAGCTTACCCGGTTCCTTAATTGGAGCCTTAATTCTGGGTCAAGTGAACTCTTTTGGTATTCTAATTGCCCCTCGTGCTCAAGTTGCCTTTCCCTTTATCTTGATGGCAATTACATTATTACTTCGTCCTCGAGGATTATTTGGACAATCCCAACGAAAATGATAGCGCTGTGGGAGGGAATTTATGGTTAATGGCGATCGCAGTCACCTAACTCCCAGTTAAGGCATGATGATAAATCGCTGAAACCCTTTTAAATAAATAAGTTCCAGACATCAAAGCTGAAACCTATTTCACTCCAAATCATCCGCTTGTGAACCACTTTTTTGCAGAGAGTTGCATCGCCCCAGAGGAATATGATATAAACTTAAGCAGTTGGTTAAATACATACAATCTAGGTTTTACAATTTTAGCCACGACCGACCGACATATCCAATCCATTCTCTATTAGTAATCTTGTAAAATATTAAACATTTACAGTATGCTATTAGATAAAGAGCGACTCGATGATTCAGGTGTGCATGATTGAGGTATGAACTTGATCATTTTGGGTAGGGACTTGCAAGGCAACAGAGAGCAATATTACACGGGTGTAACCTCAGATCAAACCCAGTCAGAGAGACTCGAATTCAATAATGAATTCAGATCCGATCTGTTTTGAGATCGGCTTGTAGTTGAATTAGGTTCGCGATCGTAACTAACTTCGACAACATCTACCACCGTTTGATAGAGATCAGTACATCTTGTTAAGCAAATGACAGCCTGGAATAACAGCAAGTATCACATTACGGTTTTTCGGGGTGGGTTATTGTAGTTCTAAGTAGTGTTGTAGAAATTCAAACCTTGTTTAAGTTATCGATCAACAGCAATATGCCAAAAGCGTCTAAATTGTATAAGAGCGCGCTAATTTTTGTTAAGCCGTTTTATTCTGTTGTGATAACTGATGGTTCGAGATGGGGGGATTCTCAGCTCAAGAGTAGCTTGAGTGTAGATGGGTGAAACTTCGATTGGCTGTGACGATGAGCCATTCAAGTCAGCTACAGAAATGGATCTGCTATCGATTCAGGGTTCTACTGCAACACTTCTCAACGATTCACTGATTTAACATTTATTGGGAGAAAATTTCGTGAAAGTTTTAGTTACTGGAGCAGCGGGTTTCATCGGATTTCACCTCTCTAAGAGATTATTAGAGCAGGGAAACACAGTGATCGGCTTAGATAATCTCAACGACTACTATGATGTTTCTTTGAAAGAAGATCGACTCGCTCAGCTCAAACCCTTTCCACAATTTAAATTTTACCCACTTGATCTGGCCGATCGCCCTGGGATGGAAAATTTATTTGCTCAAGAATCATTTGAAATGGTAGCACACTTAGGGGCTCAAGCGGGTGTTCGCTACTCTCTACAGAATCCTCACGCTTATGTCGATAGTAACCTCGTTGGGTTTATGAATATCCTCGAAGGTTGTCGCCATGCTGATATCGAACACCTGGTTTATGCCTCCTCAAGTTCAGTTTACGGCGCAAACAAGAAAATTCCATTCTCCGTCGAAGATAATGTAGACCATCCAGTGAGTTTGTATGCTGCCACTAAAAAGGCAAATGAATTGATGGCTCATACTTATAGCCATCTCTATAACATTCCCACCACGGGTTTGCGCTTTTTCACAGTATACGGCCCCTGGGGACGGCCAGACATGGCAATGTTTATTTTTACTAAGGCAATTTTAGAAGGACGACCCATCAACGTCTTCAATTACGGTAAAATGCGACGAGATTTTACCTATGTTGATGATGTGGTTGAAGGAATTGTCCGGTTACTCGATCATACTCCAGAAATAGGAGAAACCAGTGCTGTCAGTGATGCTCCCTACAAAATTTATAACATTGGCAATAACAAACCGATTGAACTGATGCGGTTAATTGAAGTCTTGGAAGATTGTCTGGGTAAAAAAGCAGTTAAAAATCTTTGTCCCATGCAGCCGGGAGATGTACCAATGACTTATGCCGATGTTGATGCTTTGATGGCTGATGTTGGTTTTAGTCCCAATACTCCCATTGAAGTTGGGGTTGAACGGTTTGTAAATTGGTATAAATCCTACTACAAAGTCCGCGAACAACAGCTTGTGGGTTAAGACACGATGGCATAAAGCCTCTGAATTTGAGAAAAGGCGTAGAGTGCTCAAACGCTTTTTCTCATTTTGTCCCGGTCTTACTATTAAGTTTTGAAACAGTTGTGGCGGTAACAGGGTAAAGTGTCGTACAGTATGAAAAAGAACAAATCTAAAGAAAAGATTAAGTTTTGAAGAGTTCTCTCAGGGACTCATGTTCATTATGAATATTTCAATCTTACGGCAACTTTGGTCTTTAGTAGAGACCAGTCAACCCAGTACTCTGTTGAACTTAGACGATGAGTCTCTCGTTGAGAGTTTAATCGATCAGTTGAAAGCAGAATACCCACTGTGTCTACAGGAGACTCAAACCGTTGATGTCTATATCCGTTCTCGCACTCCTTTAATTAGAGAACTGGCTCAACATCGGCTTGGATTGTCTCCTTGTCCAATCTAAATCAAATTAAACGTGTTCCTCAATTATAACTTAAATCGTTGCAGGTTTAGCGAACCAAAATTCTTGCTGGATTTGCCAATGCTTTCCGGTATGAACCAGTAATGTCAATTGTCTGGCGAAAAACTCAAATTGAATCGTTTGATTTTGAAATTCTGTCCACGCAACTCGAAAGTTTTTCCGGGTTAAATCACGGAAAGCTACAGTCATGTGGGGTGTAAACGGGCGAACTCTTGAGTTATTACTGGGTAATTCCAAATAATCGTCTAAATGAGTCACCAAGTGGGTTTGAAGAGCAATTAATTCTACAGTTTTGACGACATCAACATAGATCACTCGAGGTGGAAAAGCATTAAAACCAGAAAGCATCACAGAAAAAGGAAGCTGTTGTGCAGCAAAAGACTGACAGCATTGTTCTAAGGATTTCAAATCTGATGCTGACCATTTAAAAGGAGGTTGTAAAGTAATATGAGGCGGCGACTTTAAAGCATGACGACTGTCATAGTTTTGAGCAAAATACTGTTTAATTTGAGTAATTTCTGATTGAATTTCTTTGGGCGGAAGTAAGGCAATAAAAAATAGATGCTCTAATGACTTCATCAGATTAAATTCACTAAATTTCCAAGAAACTAACTACAGAAACCTTTTATTGTTAACAGAATGTAGAATGTAGGGTGTGTCGTTGACGCACCCTAGGGCTTTTTTGATGAGACTGACACTATGAATAATTGGTATCAAGAAGATCTAACTTATATTCATGATACAGGATTTAGTGAGTTTGCCATCAAAGCAACTGAGGGATTTTTAGAGATTCTGAATCAGTGTAACATTAAACAGGGTTTAATTGTTGATTTAGGTTGCGGTAGTGGCTTATCTGCACAAGCTTTTATTAATGCTAAGTATCGTGTTTTAGGGATTGATATTTCAGAGTCCATGATTAATCTGGCTCGTCAACGAGTACCAGAAGCTGAATTTCAGGTAAATTCACTGTTAACAGCAGATATTCCACCCTGTCAGGTTGTAACTTCTATTGGAGAATGCTTAAATTATTTATTTGATGATAATAACAATCTTCAATCTTTAAATCAGCTTTTTAATCGGATTTATCAGGCTTTAATTCCAGGGGGTTTATTTATTTTTGATATTTTAGAACCCGGACAACTAGAAAGCGCAAAAACTCAAAGTTTTGTAGAAGGTAAAGATAAAGATTGGATTGTTTTAGTTGAGAAAACTGAAGATAAAGTACAAAAAAGATTAACGCGCTGGATTATTACATTTCGTCAGTTTGGAGACAGTTATCGACGGAATGAAGAAGTTCATCAGGTACAGTTATATTCAGCAAAAACTCTGGCAGAAGTACTCAATAAAATAGGCTTTAAAGTGGAAATTAAAAATAGTTATAGTCAGTATAAGCTCAGGAAAAATCATTCAGTTATTCTGGCACATAAACTGCTATAAAAAAAGGAAGCAGTTTTGCTTCCCTTCCAAAGTTTAAACGACTTCTTTCGCTGTAGTTTCTAACTGAAAGACTGTCCTAACTTCATCCGCTAGTTTGTCCTCAGAAAAAACACCAGACATCCGATGAATCACTTGACCCTCCTTGAAAAAGAGAAAGGCGGGAATGGCTTCAATGTGATATTCACTTGCTAAGTCTTCATAGTCCTCTGCATTCAATTTAGCGACTTTCACAGTGTTGTCAAATTCAACTGCTAAGTTTTCAACCACAGTATTCATCACCCGACAGGGGCCGCACCAAGGTGCCCAAAAGTCAACTAATACAGGGGTGTCGCTGTCAAGAACTTCTGCATCAAAATTCTGCTCAGTTAATGTAGTGTATTTGACTGAATCTGTCATGATAATCTCCTCGTAGATGAGTCTAGTTTGGTTTGAAAATCCTATCTAGAATTTCCTGTTTCACTTAGATTAAACGTTGAGGGAAACTTGTTGCAAGGTAGTCATAATTTCTTCAGGATCTAAACGCTGGGTATAGTCTGGGTTAACAAAACTATGAATTATTCTGCCATCCGTGGCAACCACATAAGTTGCGGGAATAGGCAACTCAAAGGTTTGATTACCATTATAAGCTGGAACATCAATTCCAAATTGTTGATAGATGGAACGTATTTCTTCGGGTAAAGTAAAGACTAAACCAAACTGCTGAGCGACTTGATTTTTAACATCGCTGAGAACTTCAAAAGTTAACTCGTTTTTCTCAGATGTAGATAGAGAATGATCGGGTGTTTCGGGGGAAATTGCTACTAAATTTGCACCCAGTTCTTTGATTTTAGGTAAGTATTTTTGTAAGGTGCGTAACTCTAAGTTACAATAAGGGCACCATCCTCCCCGATAGAAAGAAATGACTAACAAGCCTCGATCCAATAAAGACTGAATTTTAACGGGTTTTTCGACGGCATTGGGTAACGTAAAGTCAGGAATGGGGTCGCCTTTTTTTAAGGCAGATTCGGCAATTTTAGTATTAATTAAATCCTGAGTAGCCCCATCCATCACTGCCTTAAAATTCTCAGGATGATTGGCTCGGAGTTGTTGCCGGAGTTGTTCTAATTCTTGAGTTAAAAACATTTCTGAATCTCCTGTGAGTGAGTGATAATTTCAGATCGAAAAGTTGACTCCTGCTTTATTCGTTATCTCTACTGTAGCAATTTTAGAACGATCAGTCAAGTATTTGCTTCAATGACTTTTGTAGCCCTATGATTTAAGGTAAACACCCCAGCCACGATTACTTTGCTCTTACTACGGTGCGTTGAACTACACTCAGGTCATCCTATCACCGAAGCGCTTCGGTGAGTCAGGCTTAATCATCATTTCACCCAATGATAACGGCTTCACGATTAAATTCCTTGTGCCATGGCATGATGTGGAATTCAGGCTGAGACCGACAGTATGGAAAATAGTTAAACACTTCAACCCAAAATCTGTTATTAAATATACAGAATACAAAATTGTACACCCATCCGGAACCTTAATCATGAAAAAAATCGAGGCCATGGTTCGACCTGCCAAATTTAATCAAGTGGTTGCTGCCTTGGTAGAAGCAGGGATTGTCGGCTTAACCGTTTCCAATGTAAGGGGATACGGCCGTCAGAAAGGGCAAACAGAAACTTATCGCGGCATCAAACATAGTATTGAATTCCATCAGAAGCTGAAATTAGAGATTGTGGTCGAAGATGAGATGTGCCAAACAGTGATAGATCAATTAATTCCTGCTGCCCAAACCGGTAAAATTGGGGATGGTAAGATTTTTATAACTTCTGTTGAACGAATTATTCGGATTCGTACCGGAGAACAAAATTTTGAGGCACTTTAAAAATATTTAAAATCTCTTGAAGTGATTGAGGACAAAAAGAAAAATTGAATTCAAGGCGGAGCAATGGTAACTATTTCATGCAGCCTCTATCTTCAAATCATCAATATGTAAAGTTCTGTGGGCAAGGCATCTGTATTTTTTTATTTCAGAAAAGCACAATAAAATCACTCTGTTTTTGATTCCTAACACTTTACAGCTCAGCAACAGATTAATCGACTCTTCAATCTAAACCACTCATTGTAATGGTTATAGTTTAAGATGAAAACGAGTCAGCAATGGTCTCAGTTGCAGATCTCTATTGCATAGCGCTATCGATTCCATACAAAGTTATGTTCTTCATACGGTTATTCTCTTCTCGCTTATCCCCGGATCGACTGTATCATCGTCTGGTTTGTGGGTTAACTCTAATTCTTTACGCGATCGTCTTCTGGAATATCACCCCCAACAAGGTGCAAGCAGATGAGCTGCTGGCTCAGAATGGCTCAATTCAGCCTTATTTGGATGGGGTAATTGAGGAAGTCACCGAGTTTCGGCTGGAGAATGGCATGAAATTTATTGTCCTCGAACGCCATAAAGCCCCTGTGGCTTCTTTTCTAATTTATGCCGACGTGGGGGGCGCGGATGAACCCAACGGTCAAACTGGGGTAGCTCATTATTTAGAACATTTAGCCTTTAAAGGCACAAAAAAAATTGGTACAGAGAATTACCAAGCCGAAAAACCCTTACTCGAAAAGCTTGACCAGATTTTTGAGCAAATTCAAACCGCCCAAACCCAAGGGAAAACCGAAGAACTGAAACAACTGAATGCTCAATTTGAGCAAGTTCAAGCAGAAGCAGCCCAATATATCACACAAAATGAGTTTGGCCGTATTGTAGAGCAAGCCGGAGGCGTGGGAATGAATGCCGCCACTTCTGCTGATGCCACCATGTATTTTTATAGTTTACCTGCCAATAAACTAGAATTGTGGATGTCATTAGAGTCCGAACGGTTCTTAGAACCAGTGTTTCGGGAATTTTATAAAGAAAAGCAAGTGATTTTAGAAGAACGACGACTTCGCAGCGAAAATTCTGCTGTGGGTCGGATGTTGGAAGCGTTGCTGGATACTGCATTTGAAGTCCATCCCTACGGTCGTCCTGTGATTGGGTATCGGGAAGACTTAGCCCGTCTCACCCGAAAAAATGTACAAGACTTTTTCGAGACTTACTACGTTCCCAATAATTTGACCGTGGCAGTTGTGGGGGATGTTAACCCTAGCCAAGTGAAACAGTTGGCTGAAACTTACTTTGGTCGTTATCCCGCCCAACCGAAACCGCCCCAGGTGGAAGCTGTTGAACCGCCTCAAACCGCTTTGCGAGAACTCACTTTAGAATTACCCTCTCAACCTTGGTATCTCGAAGGCTATCACCGTCCGGCATTTAATCATCCTGACCAAGTGATTTATGAAGCCATTACCAGCATCTTAGGGGATGGTCGTACCTCTCGCTTGTACAAGTCTCTGGTAGAACAACAACAGCTTGCTTTAGCCGCACAAGGGTTAAATGGTTATCCCGGAGATAAGCACCCTAATTTGATGTTATTTTATGCCTTAACTGCTCCTGGTCATACGGTGGATGAAGTAGCCGAGGCCCTGCGAACCGAAATTGAACGCCTCAAAACTGAACCGGTTTCAGCTACAGAATTAGAACGGGTGAAAAATCAAGCTAAAGCCAGTTTATTGCGATCGCTCGACTCTAACATGGGAATGGCATTTGCTTTAGTGGAATACCAAGTCAAAACGGGTTCATGGAAGAATTTATTTCAACAGTTAGAAGCCATTGAACAAATTACACCTGCCGATATTCAGCGGATCGCGATCGCCACATTCCGCCCCGAAAATCGCACCGAGGGTCGATTATTGTCGGCTGAACGTTAATTCATATTCCAGCTTCAGTTTCATTAAAACTTACTGAAAATATTGCTATGACTGCTAAATTTAGGTTGAAAAAATCAAAACTCTTTTTGTTTGTTTTAGTCATTGTGACTTGCTTGACCGTATTATTATCAAAGCCTCCGGCTGTTGTGGCAGCCGCTAAACATTATGATGAATTAACGTTTCCTCCTTTACCTGAAATTAACCTGCCAGAATATAGTCGTTATCAACTCGATAATGGCATGACTGTGTATTTAATGGAAGACCATGAATTGCCATTAGTGGGGGGAAGCGCCTTCATTAAAACAGGCAGTCGATTTGAACCTGCCGATCAGACTGGACTGGCAAGTTTAACCGGAGAAATGATGCGTTCGGGGGGAACTCAAAGTCATTCTGCCGATGAATTGAATCAATTATTAGAACAAAAAGCAGCATCTGTTGAAACCAGCATTGGTGGGACTTCCGGGGGTGCCAGTTTTAATGCCCTCAGTGAAGATCTTGAAACCGTTTTTGGACTATTTGCTGAGGTGGTTCAAGAACCGATTTTTGCACCCGAAAAATTAGCTGTTGCCAAAACTCAAGCCCGTGGTTCAATTAGTCGCCGCAATGACGATCCGAGTGATATCCTCAGTCGGGAATTTCAAAAGCTGGTTTATGGCGAAAACAGCCCCTATGCCCGGACAGTAGAATATGAAACCCTGAGTAATATTTCCCGAGAAGATTTAATTGAATTTCATCAGAAATATATTCATCCCCAAGAGATGATTTTAGGGATTTACGGGGATTTTGACTCAGAACAAATGCGGTTATTAATTGCGGATCTATTTGGCGATTGGAACCCGCCTATGACAGCAAAAAACCCAAGCCTACCAACAGTTTCCCAAGCAAAAACCGGGGGAATCTTTTTTGTTGAACAGCCTCAATTGAATCAAAGTTATATTCAACTGGGTCATTTGGGAGGAGAGTTAAATAATCCAGATTATCCAGAATTGAGTGTAATGAATGGGGTGTTAAATGGCTTTGGCGGACGGTTATTTAATAATGTGCGATCGCGTCAAGGTTTAGCCTATTCTGTTTATGGATATTGGGGTGTGAATTATGATTATCCTGGGGTTTTCAGGGCTGGAGGACAAACCCGTTCAGATGCAACAGTGCCTTTAATTCAGTCCGTTTTATCAGAAATTAAAAAAATACAAAATCAACCCATTACACCAGAGGAATTGAGTTACGCTAAGGAGTCTACTTTAAACTCATTTATCTTTAACTTTGCTTCTCCAGATCAAACCCTCTCCCGCTTGATGCGATATGAATATTATGGTTATCCAGCAGACTTTATCTTTCAGTATCGTAACGAAGTGGAAGCGACAACCATTGCAGATGTTCAACGAGTGGCAAAACAATACCTCAAACCGGACAATTTAGTCACCCTTGTTGTGGGAAATCAATCCAATATTGAACCCCCTCTCACGAGTTTAGGAGATAGTCCTAAAATTACTGCGATTGATATCACTATTCCTGAACCCAGTTAATGTATAGCGCTCTTAGAACAGGGTATGAATTGAGTAACTCGTCATTGAGTAATGAGTGGAGAAGAGATGATCAATGCCAGGGTTTGTCACTCCTTACTCGGTGTAGAGACGTTGCATGCAACGTCTCTACTTACTCCTTAACTCTACTGAGAAGCAGAGGGTAAAGATAACTGAGGTAAAGGTTTAGGCTGAGCCGGATAATGATGTCCGTTTCCATTAGACTCTGGTAAGTCATCCGTAATTAATATTTCCCGAATTAATCGAGCCGCTGCTTTCTGAGCCAATTCTCCAGCCACCTGTTGACTTAACTGACGAACTTCTGGTTTAGCGAGTAAACTAGGCACTCGTTGCAAAATCAACATCGGATCGAATCCTTTAGTTTCTTGCAAAATCTCGGCAATGCGCTGAATATGTTCTAGATTATTCTGTTGTATATTAGCAGGTTTTGTAACCGGACGATCGACTTTAATGCCTATCCATTCAGCCACTTTGGATTGAGCCGTGGTTAAAGCGCGACGTCCGGCTAAATCAATATTATTAACCAGTTCATTGGCTAGTTTTTCTCGAATAAATTCTCCTCGCTCTGAGAACAAAAAGTCAAGGGTTTGATCTAATACCTGATTGATATCATAATCATCGCTATTTCGAGCATTCTTTAACAGGTTTTCTAAGCGATTCCAACGGAAAGATCCTTCTTTGAATAACAAATCTCGTAGAGAGGCTCGCAGTTGCGGGGATGGGTCACTCAGTAAGCGTTTGGCAACATAAGGATAAGCTTTACTCAGAACTTTAAAATTAGGATCGACGTTAATCGCAATTCCTTCTAGAGTCACTAAAGAACGAATAATTAAAGCATAATAAGCCGGCACCTGGAACGGATATTCATACATTAATGCCGAGAGTTGATCGGTGATACTCTTAAAGTTCAACTCCGCCACACTCGCCCCTAAAGCATTATTAAAAACATTCCCCAAGGCGGGAATAATTGGGGTTAAATCCGTTTCTGGACTTAAGAACTCTAATTTGACATAATCATGAGCCAGCCCTTCAAAATCTCGGTTCACCAAATGAACCACTGCCTCTAATAACCCATAACGCTGATAAGGCTTGACTTCACTCATCATGCCGAAGTCTAGATAAACTAACTTCCCATCCGGACTCGCCAGCAGGTTTCCTGGGTGGGGATCGGCGTGGAAAAATCCATGTTCTAACAGTTGTCTGAGGGAACATTGTACCCCCACTTCAATCAGGTAGCGAGCATCGATTCCTTGGGCTGCTACAGCCTCCAAATTGGTTAATTTAGTACCATTCACCCACTCCATAGTGAGCACCCGTCGCCCGGTATATTCCCAATAAATTTTAGGAACATAAATATCTTGAAGATGCCCATAAAGTTTCTGAAACCGTTCGGCATTATGCCCTTCGTGGGTATAGTCCGTTTCTTCAAAAATCCGATGACCAAACTCATCCATAATGGCGACTAGGTCACTACGAATAAATGTAAATCGTTTCTTTGCCCAAACTGCTAGAGTTCTGAGAATATAAATATCTTGGGCAATGCGTTCTGATAACCCCGGACGTTGCACTTTAACGGCAACCGCTTCTCCTGTTTTCAGTTTCCCTTGATAAACTTGTCCCAACGAAGCCGCAGCAATGGGGTTGGGTGAAAGTTCTGCATAGATCTTTTCCGGAGGTGCCCCGAGTTCTTCTTCAATAAATTGAAAAGCAAGTTCGTTCGGAAATGGCGGTAGTTGATCCTGTAACTTGGCTAATTCTTCTAAATAAATGGGAGAAACTAGATCCGGTCGGGTAGAAAGGGCTTGACCCACTTTAATAAAGGCAGGGCCTAAATCAGTTAAAATTTGCCGCAGTTGTATTGCCCGTTTTCGTTCATTTTGAACAACACGACGCAAAAGCCGATCTCGCCACAACCCCAAACCATAGGAGATGAATTTCCAAAGAACACTCACAAGCCGTCCGACCACATGAAAAGTGCGAGAACGGTAGTAGTTTGCGATCGCGACTGGATCGTATTTTAACGCTACGTCTTGCCCTAAGCGATGCTCAATTTCAACGCTGGCTGTAGACTGGGGATCTTCTTCAATTACAATCGTCTGAGACTCAACCTCCACAGTGGGCGGATTAATATTGATCTCAGTCGGTTTGGGTGTTGTTGCTGTCATAAGAGTTGGAGAACTGGAATGAATTGAAGCCGTCGTAGGCGGTATCTTCTTGATCTGGATCAATCAATCAGAGGCAAGCCGCCGTACTAATGTTAATTATTGTAACAAGATGTTTCTCATACGCCCTCTTCTGAAGTAAGAGTTTTATTTTCCGAGGGGGATATGTTCTCTTCTGCTTGCGATTTCTGGGTGAGGCGCTGGCATAGATCCATGAGATGACTCTTAGTGTTAGGCGCTAAGCGAGGCTGGGGCATTTCCAAATCCGGCCAGCTTGTCAAATCAAAACAAGGACAACATCCAGGAGGCAACCCTTTTGTATGGGTCGGAATTGGCATTCCACAGCGGGCGCAGTCTTCTACTTCCCATTCAGAGGATAGTAACTGTGCGATTGTTTGATCGGTTCCTTCTAGATAGCAGTCTCCAGACTGAGGGGCTAGAATCTGTTGCCAACAGCGTTCAAATTCTGGGCTATAGTTTTCCTGTTGCAGAATAGGATTAGGAAGTTGGAGATCTTCGCCATTACGGATCACCACTTTTTTACCTAACTGAAACCAGTGGGCGAGATATTCTTTAACTTGAAGTTTAGATGCCATAAGTTAATCATCAAGATTACAAGTTTTTACTAGAAAATAACTTAGTTTATTTATAGTATTCATCATAGTGTAACCTATTTGCTCATGAGGTCGGTATGAGGGAAAGCCGAATGATCAACAGATTCGTCGATCAAGCCACCCATCACATCACCTACAAACCTTATCTATTTTTATATCGCATCAATCTTTTGTAGTAAAAGTGTTAAAATCCCATTGTTATAATCTAAATCTACCGGAGCCGAAGTCACAGCCGTAGGCAATGCAACCACCCAGCGAAAAGGAGCGAACGCTTGAGATTTAGCCACTATTTCAGAAGTAGGATTTTCATCGATTCTTCCTGAAATCAGAACAGATTTGTCAATAATTTCTACTTTCAGTTCAGTCGGATCAATATTAGGTAATACTGCTGTTAGTTTGACAGTAGCAGAGGTTTTATCCATTTGAATATTAGCCAGATTATGCACAGTATTCATTAAAATTGCTTGTTGTTCAAGCGGATCAAAAACTTGATTAACTTGCCGTTCGGCTTGCTCTAATTGATGAAAGGGAGGTTGATAAGTAAATGTCATGACTGCTATTAAACTGGATCAGAAAGGAGAGTTTTAAAAAACAAGTTTATAGTGATCTCAAATCAGGTAATGACTCGGTTTCTACTCTTAAAGATAGAGTCAGTCCACGAAAAAATCATTTTTTACTATGTTTGAGATCATCTTATATTATAGGATTCTTGTTACATTGGCTGATCAAAACCCTTTCAAACGTCATTAATTTATGCAATTTCTCTCAAAAGATAGAGGATTCCGACTGTCGGTCAAAACGATCTAATCTTCCTCGAGAGGTAAAGAAGGTTCTGCTGGAGGAATCACACTGCGTTCGACAGTCACTTTTTGGCTTTCGCGCTGGGTTTGCATCTCGACCGCGATCGCCTCAATTTGTATTTCCAAACTGCCGTAAGCAATATCTAAATTCACCATTGTTTCAATTTGCTCTAAGCCATTGGGGGCAAACTCTGTTAACCAGCGAGGGCCATCGATAATATGACGAGCTTGACGATCATAAACCCAAATTTTGACATAAACTCGAGGTAAATCCTGGGGCAGGCGAACCCGAACCGGAACGGAACGCCCTGCTACGATTTCATCGCTACCGACTTGTAATGTCGGAGCTGGAATAGGTTCTGAGTCTAGTAATGCGTCTGGGAAAGTCTCTTTAGGCTCAATAGCAGCAACCTTTGGTAGGGCAGGGGTTGAGCGACGGCGAGGAAAAATTGATCGATAGCCTTGCAATGGTTCATCATCAATTACAATTTCTTGAGATTCTAAATCCTCTGAGATTGAGGGAGACAGGATATCTAAAGTAGAATCGGATGCCATTGTTGAATCATCTATTGGCGGGGAGGAGGAAGTAGAAGTCGGCAGTAAAGGGGTTTCAGGTAAGGCTTTGGGGGTGGATTTTTTCATCCACTGAGATAAATCTTGATCCGTGGCTAAAGCATTTAAGCGCGCCCAAAATCGGCTTTGAATATTCAGATGCTTAAACTCTTGTTCAACTGGGGAAAGGGGTTTTATTTCTGCTGGGGGTTGAGCCGGGGGAACTTCAATTTGGGGAGATGAATCTGATGTTTCGGAAGGGGTTGAGAGAGTTTGAGGGGGTACATCGGAGGGTACAGAGGTTGCAGCAGTGGCATCGACGAGGAAATGACCAAAAGCCGGTAATTCTAGGTTTGCTGTTGTCGATTGAGGGGCGGGGGTGGGAGTTGGATTGAGTTGAGGCTGAGGTTGTTCTGAGTCCAATTCTAAGGGCAAAGATAGATAAAAGGCAGGATTATTGGGCAGATCCTCAGCCATTGCTTCTAATTCATCCGTTTCGGTAAAATCTTCTTCAATCGCTTGCAGTAGATGTTCAACTTGTGTGGTAATGGTGAAGGTTTGGCTCACCAAGGGAACTGTTTGACTATACAAAATCACTTCTGCCAAAATCAAACGGGTTTTGCACTCAAACGGTAGATAAATAATCGCGCTAAACAACATCGGCAATTGAGTAGAAGGCACCGCCTGTTGAATTTCGGTTAAAATCTCGGTGGTTTGTGGATCTCGTAAACTCACCTGAAGATGAGGATCTGGAATGGTTGAGACAGGGGCTTCTGTTCCCTCAGGAAGCTGTACTTGTCCAGAAACCAGTAATCCTTCTCCTAATTTAGCGATATAAGCGGTTTGATTGAGAGTGAGTTGTAGAGGGGGCAATTGAGTTGTTTCCGTTGTTTCTACTGATTCGAGTGAGACGGACTGAACTTCAACCGCCTCAGACTCAGACAACTTATCTAATTTTACCCAGTCTTCCTCTTTGGTTTCCGGTTGTTCTATAGCAGTTGTTTCCGTTGAGGAATCTACCTCCGGGGGAATTTCTGAGAGGGATTTAACTAAGTTTACGCGATCGCCCGTGTGATCAAAACTTACATCAGTTGGGATATCAGAGTGAGGAGACTCACCGTCTTCAGTGTACGGTTGTTGTATTGGAGTTGTTTCCGTTGAGGAATCTAGCTCTGGGGGAAGTTCAGACAGGGATTTAACTAAGTGTACGCGATCGCTATCTAAATCAGAACTTGCAGAAGTTGCATCAGTTACATCAGTTGGGCTATTAAATTGAGGAGACTCACCCAGCTCAGTTTCTTGAGAGAAAACCCGTAGTTTGATGGATTTTTGCTCAGAGATCCCTAAACTATCCGACTTCAAGCCAGGAGAACAACTCAAGTCCCAAATTCCGGGTTTGAGACGGGTGTAGGGAATGACGACCATTAATCCCTCTGGGTTGGTGGTGGTGGAGCGGGTTTGAACACGACGAATGGGAGGAGTTTCTTCGTAAGCGTGATGAGTGATCCGAACCTCCATCTCAGTATCAGGATGTCCGCTACGGGCTACAATCCGATAACGTCCCTCTAAAATCTCAACATCAGAGGATTCTAGGGGTAACCATGTGGTGTCCTCTTCTCGTTGAAGCAGAAATTCCCAAGCTTCCATCTGCATCTCCCGACCAATGACAATAAGATAATCGCTGAGCGCTCAACCCAAACCTCAGAAGATGTTGTGAAGTTTTCTCCCAGCTTAATACCCAATATAGTACCGTTGATTCTCTCCGGTATGCAAAAGGAATCTTGAGCACTGACAGTGTCCATCAGATTATATTGTCAAACACAAACATGAGCGTAACAGTTCTATGGGCGTAATAGTTAGATGTACTCAACAGTTCCCTGAGCGCAATAGTTAAATGTACTTAATAGTTCTCCGCGATAGTTAGATGTACTCAATAGTTCTCTGTACGTAATAGTTAAATGTACTCAATAGTTCTCCGCAATAGTTAGATGTACTTAATAGTTCTCCGCAATAGTTAGATGTACTCAATAGTTCTCCGCAATAGTTAAATGTACTCAACAGTTCTCTGTACGTAATAGTTAAATGTACTTAATAGTTCTCCGCAATAGTTAAATGTACTCAACAGTTCTCTGTACGTAATAGTTAAATGTACTTAATAGTTCTCCGCAATAGTTAGATGTACTTAATAGTTCTCCGCAATAGTTAAATGTACTCAACAGTTCCTGGAGCGCAATAGTTATAGCATTACGCTAAATGGTGTCTGACATCTTAACTATTGCCGATCGGGTCGCGTTGCGTTAGCAGTATTGCCGTTCGCGAGCGCTCCTCGCGTGACTGGGGTCGCGCTCGCGTATCTCAGCAGTATTCCCGATTCCATAAGAAGACAATCCGAGATGTCCGCGCCACTTGCCTTGTACTGCTATATGATAATAAGGTTGCCAAGAGTAGGCGTTTTATTTTTTTGGCAAGCCGTTGATCCCTATGCCTAAAGTCAAAGGCTTCCCATCTTGCATTTTTGGTGAATTATGTCTGACTCCGAATCATTTTATATTCTGAAACAACCGACCGGAACCTGTAAGATTATCTCCGGAAAGCCCCAGGAAACAGACCCCACCCAAGAAGTACAAATCTGGGGGCCTTTTACATCAGCCCAAGAGGCAATTGCTCGCCGTGTTGGATTAATTCGCTCCGGAAAATGTAAACCCGTTTAACTGTTGGGGAGTTTGAGGGGCTATAAGTCCCGCGCTGTATTCCCGCGAATCTGCGTCGGGATACATGGACACCTCAAGCCAATTCAGGGGTAAGCCTACGGCAGGCTGCGCCAACGATACCCCAAAAACTGGCAATTCAATCAACATTCTAACAAAACAACAAAATCTGTTAGAATTGGCTCATGGTTTCCATGACTTACACATATCGTATTCATCCAGATATCGACCAAGAAGGTAAAATGCTTGATTGGCTCGAACAATGTCGCCGTGTTTATAATTACGCACTGCGACAAAGAAAAGACTGGATAAATAGCCGTAAGTGTAGGATTGATGCTTGTAGTCTTAGGCAAGAATACATTATTCCTGCGGATGTTCCATATCCTGATTACTATAAACAGCAAAACGCACTGACTGAAGCCAAGAAAAACCGTACTGAGTTCAAGGCTGTTCATTCTCAAGTGCTTCAAGATGCTCTCAAGAGACTTGATAAAGCATTTAAGATGAGAACTGATAGACAGTTTGGTTTTCCACGCTTCAAGAAAACTGGGCGTTATCGTTCGTTTGTATTTCCTCAGTTTAAATCTAACCCTGTAACTGGCAGACAAATAAAACTTCCTAAAATTGGTAAGATGCCAATTGTTTTGCATCTCCGCCATTCCATGCAGTTTTGTTGTCAAACAGGTTCGGGTTTTGCGAAAAGCTTCGGGTTGGTATGCTCAACTGATTTTGCAATCTGACATATCTATTCCCGATGCCATGCCTCACGGTGAACCATTGGGGATTGATTGGGGTATCTCTAGCTTTGTTGCCACAAGCTCTGGTGAATTGATAGACAACCCTCGGTTTTACCTTCAATCTCAAAGCCAGCTTAAATGGCTGCAACGCAGGTTGAGTAAGAAACACAGAGGAAGTAAATCTTATCAAGCATTGGCTCAAAAGATATCCCTGCTGCATGAGCATATTGGGAATCAACGAAAAGATTTTCATTACAAAGTGAGTCATCATCTTTGCCGCACCGCAGGGATGATATTTAGTGAAGATTTAAATATCTTGGGATTGAGCAAAGGGATGCTTGCTAAACATGTTTTGGATGGTGCGCCTGGTCAATTTCTGAGTATCGTGACTACTCCTACATCAAATCAAAGATTATGATGTAGGCTTCTCGCTCTTTACAAATGAGACTTGCTGCTCCTCGACATCAATAACCGATTTACCACAGCCATTCAGCGGCAGTCCAACCGCCATTAATACACGATTCAAAATGTTAATACCACTGTTCCAATCACGGTCAATTTTGACCCCACAACTGGGACAGTTATGAACTCTTTGACTCAAGTCCTTTTCTACTCTCGATTGACAGTTAAAACACTCAAGGCTTGTACCCCGTGGGTTAACTTTCTGGACTAACAAACCGCGTTTGAGCGCTACTGCTTGTAAGATTTCCAAAAATGACCCCCACGCCGCATCATGTATTGATTTGGCGAGCGGAGTTCGAGCGAGTCCTTTGATATTTAAATCTTCATACCCAATCAGGTCATATTTGCTACATAACCAATGGGCGACAGACAAGTGAAATTCTTTTCGGCAACGGCTTAAATGAAGGTGTAATAGAGCTACTTTGTGTTTAGCCTTCTCCCAGTTTTTAGAGCCTTTCACACGACGGGACATCACCCGTTGAGCAGTCGCCAACTTGTCTTGTGCTTTACGGTAAAACTGAGGAATAGGGATAGCCTCACCCTCTGATGTGGTTAAGAATTTCTCTAACCCTACATCAATACCGACAGCAGATTTAACCTCATCGACAGGTAACAATTCAGGGACGGTGTCATCAAGCATTGAAATGCAACAATACCAACCATCTGCTTTTTTGATGATGGTACATTGCTTTAAGGTGAACCGTTACTTAAAAACTAGACAGAACTACCCAAAACTGGATATTTCTACCTCTGACCTAACTCTAACGGTTGAGTCAGGATTACCGCTAGGAATTTCACCTAGTTCCTTAACGCTTTCCTCTGTTGCCAAAGTTACAGCT
>CAYNXM010000292.1:0-32707 GCA_964401105.1 uncultured Lyngbya sp.
CCGCCAGGGCTATACGCTTTTTTTGTTCTAACAGGGTCTAACAAAATTACCTCTATTCTTTGCAGGGAGAGAGTTACAGATAGATAACAGCGAGAGAAAATAGAAACTTTATCAAAAAAAATATCGAATCCCCGAAAAAAAACAGAGCAGATACAGAAAGTTATATAGAACACTAGTCAAAACCAATGGGTGTACAGGAGATTTGAAGATGTCCAAGACCTTAGTCGATAAAAGTACCGGAAATATCATTGATAGAGAAGTCAATAACTTTAACGCTGATATCAATTTGTCAGAGACTCAAGTTTCTGGCTCAGTTCGCTATGCTGTAGAGCGTTCAGTCAAGCTAGAAGAATATGATACTGAAGCATTAGCAGAAACTGATGAGTGGGTAGTTGGAATTTCGGACACTCAATCTGCTGATAGTATTGCCAGTCAATTAGGTGTTGAGAACTTTGATGCAACGGGAATTATTGATAACACCTATGTTTTTGAGTTTCCCGAACAACAAACAGGCGAGGAAATTTCTCAATCCTTAGAAGATGTAGCAGAGATTGAGTTTTTCTATCCTCTCGTTGAGCAAGAAAGACCTAGCCGATTTGCTCCAAATGATCCATTCTATGCTCAACAATGGCACCTCAATAATACGGGTCAAACGGGAGGAACTGCGGGTGCTGATGCAAATGTTGAAGATGCTTGGGATACGGTTTTAGGTGAGGGGGTCGTCATTGGCATCGTTGATGATGGTTTACAACATACTCATCCTGACTTAAGTAACCAATATCGAGCAGATCTCAGTTTTGACTTTATTGATAACGACGCTAACCCGTTACCTGAAACTTCAATTGATGGTCATGGAACCTCAGCCGCAGGTATAGCAGCCGCAGCAGGAGATAATAATATTGGTGTCAGTGGTGCTGCACCCAATGCTTCTCTAGCTGGCTTACGGCTACTGCAACTAGGACTAGGCGCGACAGACTTGATGGAATCTCAAAGTTTGTCATATTCATCCCAAGACATTGATATCTACAATAACAGTTGGGGACCTCCTGATAATGGTACTCTTGGAGCAGCTGGTCCACTGACTTTGGCAGCCCTAGAAAATGGTGTCAATCAAGGTAGAAATGGTTTAGGAAACATCTACGTATGGGCGGCTGGTAATGGTTTAACATCCACTGATAACGTCAATTATGATGACTATGCCAACTCACGCTACACCATTGCTGTCACAGCCATTGACCATAATGGGGACCAGTCTTGGTACAGTGAACCAGGAGCACCTATTTTAGTTGCTGCTCACTCTAGTGGAGATGGTGTGAGTACAACCACAACAGATTTACTCGGTTCAGCAGGATATAACGGTATTGCTGGAAATAACGACTATACCAATGATTTTAGTGGCACTTCTTCAGCAGCGCCTTTAGCTTCTGGTGTTGTTGCCCTCATGCTAGATGCTAACCCGAATCTAACCTGGCGAGATGTCCAACATATTTTAGTGGATACCGCTTCTCAAAACGATTCAACCGATACAGACTGGGTGACGAATGGGGCAGGAAATTTAGTTAATCACAAATATGGTTTTGGTGCAATTGATGCAGATGCGGCGGTTTCTACTGCTTCATCCTGGATTAATGTTGAACCCGAAGACACAACTTCTGGCGACGTAACAGTAGCACAAACGATTCCTGATAATAATCCTACAGGTTTAAGTTCCACTATTTCGATTACTGACGATTTGGATGTGGAATGGGTTGAAGTTGTTTTTGATGCCGATCATAGCTATCGTGGGGATTTAGAAATCACCCTGACTTCTCCAGATGGTACAGAATCTATTTTGGCAGAGCAACGGAGTGATTCGGGTCGAGATTATGACAATTGGGTCTTTACTTCTGCTCGACATTGGGATGAATCTTCTCTCGGAGATTGGACATTAACAGTGGCTGATACAGCAGGTTTTGATGTTGGAACTTGGAACTCTTGGGAGTTAAATGTCTATGGTACTGGAATAGACGAAGATAATTATGAACCCAACAACACCCAACAAACAGCATATGATCTGACCAGCCAGGAACAAGTGTGGCTCAGTAGCATTGATGGTTCAGGTGTTGCTAATAACAATGACTGGTACGAGATTGAAATTCTCCCGGGTGAACCCAACTTAGTGGTTGATCTAGAATTTACTGATGCCGATGGTGATATTGATTTAGCACTCTATAATGCATCAGGAAGTTTCATTACCAATTCAGTTTCAGTCACAGATGATGAAGCAATCAGTACTTCATTAAACCCAGGTACTTATTACCTGAATGTTTATCCCTTCTCTGGTTCTGAGAACACCTATGATCTCTGGTGGGGTACGTTTGCACAGGACGATAACTATGAGCCCAATAATACCCCAGATACTGCTTATAACATGACGAGCCAAGAACAAGTGTGGCTCAGTAGCATTGATGGTTTAGGGATTGCTAATCATGAAGATTGGTATGAGATTCAAGTTCCAGCAGGTCAAGAACACTTAGTGGTTGACCTAGAATTTACCCATGCTGATGGTGATATTGATTTAGCCCTGTATGATGATAGTGGTAATGAGATAGACCGTGCAGCATCAGCCACAGATAATGAATCGATGGATCTTCTGGTTCCAGAGGCTGGCACTTACTACCTGAATGTCTATCCCTACTCCGGTTCTGGTAATACCTATGATTTACGCTGGAACGCTTTACCTGCACCCGCTGATGATAACTATGAACCCAACGACAGTCTCGAAACGGCTCGTGACATCACAGGAGATGAACAAACTTGGCTTGAAAATATCAATGGCTTAGGGGTTGCTAATGACGCAGACTGGTACAAGCTTGAAACAGGTTCTGGCTTTGAGAACTTAATGATTAGTTTACAGTTCACTCATGCTGATGGTGATATTGATATGGCACTCTACGATGAATCCGGGGACTTTATCACCAGTTCAACTTCAATTGACAATAATGAGCAGATTAACGTCGAAGCACCTGCTGGTATCTACTACCTAGAAGTTTATCCTTACTCTGGCTTTGGTAACACTTATGATCTTTGGTGGGATGATGTTGCAACTTTATAATCTGCATAATAATCCAAGAAGTCATTAACCTGATTTACGAATCAATTCAGGCGATCGCACTTTTACCTACAAAATTAATGCGATACGTGCAAGCACAGGCTGCGCCAACGCTTTTTCCGTGTTGACAGAGGGTACATAGAAAAATCCTACACTAAGCTAAAATAAACTGTTAATCCAAACAGCTTCACACAATCTACAAGTTGAGAGTTTCTATGAGATCATGGCATTGGTGGCAAAACATAGTGGCTTCCAGTCAATATAATCCCCCTCAGTTTATTGAGATGGTGATGTTATTGCTGGCAATTGTTCTATTATTTTCCTGGAGTATCACCGGAAATTGGCCTTATCTGGTTCTTTGTCTGAGTTATGTGGTAGGATCGTCGAGTTCAATGTTAGTCCGTGAAGCGATCGCCCCGTCTCGTCGTTTGCAACTGACCACGATTATTGCTGGGTTATTATTTATCATGGGCGTTTATATTTTAGCGGATTTTATTTTGTAAAAGATTGATGTAAAATAATTCGATTTCCGGCTGGATCATAAGCATAAATTTCTCGACCATGGGAAGCGGTAATGATCTCTCCTGGAGGCGGATAACCCAGTTTTTCCAATAAGGCGATCGCGGTTTCTAAGCTTTTAACTTCTAAACATAAACTCATCCCCGTCTGGGTTTGATGGCTAAATTCCGATGTATTATCCGGTTTGGGTTGAAATATTCCCAGTCGAAACCCGGAAAGCTGAAACTCTGCATAAGACGGCAGACGATCAATTTGAGGTTGAATTCCCAACAGTTGGGTGTAGAATGCCACAAGTGGTTCAATATTTGGATCGGCTAACGTAACAAATGCCGCTTGAGAGTTTGACATCATTTTAAGTTGAACCTCTAAAACCGAATTAAAAATTACGGTTTGATGATTCTCAGGGAGTATTTTTCAACCCTACATTCGATTTTCAGACAAGATGACCTTAACTTTCGATTCCCTGGCTGATTGTAGATTAACAATCATTTCTCCTTTAGGAAAATGTTTGGCGCGCGCGCCAACTTTCCGTAAAACCTGTTAATTCAGGTTGGGGCGTAACTTTCTGGCTGACCACCAGTAGGCTTTCTGCGCTCTTATTTTACCACAAAATTAACTCAAAAAAACCAACTCCCTCTCCGATTCCTCGTACAACCCAATCGGAGATTATAGTTGCAATACCCTCGGAGGTTTAGATGGGACGAATTTTTTTATCCGCAGGACAAGGAGGAATTGAATCAGTTGAGGGGACTACAACCACTCAAGAAATGATTTGGGTCCGGGACTTAGTCGCCGCAGAATTGCGATCGCGCGGTTTCACTGTGTATGCTGTTGCTGATGAAGTTAACCCCGTTTCTCGGATTGATTGGATTAATCACCATTGTCATACAACGGATGTGGCAATTGAGTTGCAAACCGCAATATCAGTGAATTCATCTCAGCGAGGAGTCAGTATTTTCCATATCACGGGTAACGCTGAACGCAGACAAGATGCTCAACTTATTTTAACTGCTTTATTGCGTCGAGTTCCATCTTTTCCCAATCGAGGAATTCAATCTGATACAGAAACCAGCTTAGGTTATCTTCAGTTTTGTCGCTGGGTTAAGATTCCTTCACTGTATGTTGAAATTGGCTATTTAACAAACTCCCAAGATCGGATTTTAATTCAAAGGCAACGACGGGCGATCGCGATTGGACTGGCTGAAGGGATTACCACTTGGGTTTATCAAGATCGGATTAACTCAATGTCGGTATTGTCTGCTTTCACTCCTCTGTATGCTGATATTGGGATTAATCTCAATGGTAACATTTATCCAGAACAGGGCGTTTTAATTCAAGGAAATGCTTATTTACCGATTGATTTAGTTGATTGTTTAGGAATTAGTTTATCACAAACGGAGAGAGTGCGGCGAGTGCAATATCGCCAGATTGTTTATATCAAAGCGATTGATTTAAAACCCTTTGGAATTTCAATTCGTTGGGATGATCGTCATCCCATCATCATGATTGACTCAAAGCCCCAATTTTATTTTAAACAAATTCAGTCTATTATGGGGCGGGGTAATACTCAGAATAGTCATCTCAGTATCTTCTTAAAATCCCATCACTCCACCTATATGTATCGCTTTCCAGAAATTATTAAACTGTATCTGGAAGAAGCCGCAATAGAAGGGGTTAATCACGATCTTGCCTTTTGTCAAATGTGTTTAGAAACCGACTTTTTAAGATTTGGAGGGGCAGTCAAGGCAAGAGATTATAACTTTGCTGGATTGGGGACAGTGGGAGTTTCTGCTGAGGTCGCCACTTTTTCTTCTGTGAGAATGGGGGTGAGGGCGCATATTCAACACCTCAAAGCTTACGCTAGCAGAGAACCCTTAGTTCAAGTCAAAGTCGATCCCAGATTTGACTTAATTAGCCGAGGAATTGCCCCTTCTCTCGACCGACTGAGTGGACGTTGGTCGAAGGATTTAGATTACGGAAACCGAATTTGCACCCTGATTCAACGATTGTATCAAACAGCCGGATTCTTATAAATAGTCTGATTATGCTTCTTTAAAAAAGCGGATAATTTCTCGGGCATGATTAAGGAATTCTCCATCTGCACTCATTTGGGCGATCGCAGTTTCTGTACTCCTTGAAAGTTGACGATGTTCAGCACTATTTTTTGTTTTTAGCATTTCCAATTCGGAAGCCAAACGAGTTAAATGTTTCTGCAAAATTTCTCGTTGTTTTTCCTGCATTGCTGCCCAAGAATTAGAACACTCAGGATTTAGTTTTTCGATCAAATTCTTAACTTGGGTTTCTACAATATCAAATCGTTGCCGTAACTCTAAAATATCTTGACGAGGATAACTAAATTCTCGACGAACCATAGACAAACGGGCAACAATATATTGATAACCCCGAATAGCCGGACGAAGAATTGTCAGTAATAAAGCCGCCCCCGAACCGAAATAACCGACTACAGTAATACCTGCGATCGCTAAAGCATATAAACCTACAGCCGATACCAAATGTAAGCCAATTGCCACCCATAAAGAACGACGAGCCAATAACTGAACAAAAATCAGTTTTTTGGGGTCAACTTTAATGTGCTTTTGCTGAGACTCCTCCGCTTCTGCTAATACCTCCTTGGCATCAAAATGAATATTCCAAGGAACAGTCACAATTAGCATCAACCACCAAAAAATACCACCCCCAATCACCCAGTCTAAGAAATTACCCGCTGGAATAGATAGCCATTGCAAAACACTAAAAGCCAATAGCAACAACAAAACAAACCCAGCACTAAATTGGGAAAACGGAATTGCAAAACTCATGATGAACTCCTCGGTAATGATTGAACTCGCCTGAAGCATCAAGCCAATTCTTGAACTGTCACTCTTGATTCTGTTGAGAATTTTCAGGCGAATTACTGTTCAGTATGGCTAAGAAAAAAATGATCGTAAAAATAGTGTGTGACAATTTTTGAATTGAATCCCTATCAAAAATAAACCATAAAGAGACTGATGATACAAAGATTAACTCTCTGTGGTAAATTGATAAAACCCAAACAATGCTATTCTCGTTCGCAGCATGAATTTTAAAGCAGGAAAAGTTTACATTGTCGGTGCCGGATTAGGAGATGCCGACTATTTAACTGTGCGATCGCAAAAACTGATTCAGTCAGCAGAAATCTTAATTTATGATGCATTAGTTGATCGATCTATTTTAGATTGGGTTCCCCCAAATTGTGTGCAATTAAATGTTGGAAAACGGGGTGGACAACCGAGTACACCTCAAGCAGAAATTAATCGTTTAATAGTCAATTATTGTCAGCAAGGATATATTGTAGTCCGCCTTAAAGGGGGCGATCCGTTTATTTTTGGACGCACTAGCCCCGAAATTCAAGCCTTAATCGCTGCTGATTGTGCATTTGAGGTGATTCCGGGGATTTCTTCGGCTTTGGCTGCGCCATTGCTGGCTGCTATTCCCCTGACTGATACTGTCATGAGTAACTGTTTTGCGGTGATGACAGCCCACGATCCCCAAGCCCTAGATTGGCAACGAATCAGCCAAATTGATACCCTGGTGATGTTGATGGGGGGACGTAATTTAGCTGAAATTGTCCATCAACTGCAACGACACGAACGATCCTCTCATACACCGATTGCTATTATCCGTTCAGGGGGTCGTCCAACGCAACAGGTTTGGGTGGGAACATTAAATGATATTGTAAGAAAAACTGCCGATCGAATTCTCTCTCCTTGTGTGATTGTGGTTGGGGAAGTGGTGCGGTTACGAGAGTTTTTAAAAACGAGTGAATAAACTGTTATGAATCAGCGCAGTGATGCTTTAAAACCTTTATTAGAAACCACTATTTTAGTGACTCGATCTGCGGGACAATCGAGTCAATTTTGCCAACTTTTAGAAAGTGTTGGTGCAACAGTAATTGAAATGCCAACGTTGGTGATTCATCCCCCTTCAACTTGGGAACCTCTCGATAGTGCGATCGCACAATTACAACAGTTTGATTGGTTAATTTTAACTTCAGCAAATGCAGTACAGTTCTTGTTTGAACGATTATTTCAACAAGGTAAAAATACGAGTGACTTAAATACTGTTAAAATTGCAGTTGTCGGTAAGAAGACGGCAGCCACTTTAAAACAACAGGGATTAAAACCGGACTTTATTCCGACTAATTTTGTAGCCGATTCTTTAGTCGAAAATTTTCCCGAATCTTTAAGTAAAAAGCGGATATTATTTCCTCGGGTTGAGACAGGGGGACGAGAGATTTTAGTGCAGGAATTCACAGCAAAAGGGGCAGAAGTTGTTGAAGTTCCGGCTTATGAATCGGGTTGTCCAGAAACAATTTATCCAGATGTTTTGGCAGCTTTACAACATCATAAAATTGATATTATTACCTTTGCAAGTTCTAAAACTGTTAAGAATTTTAAGACTTTAATTCAATCGTTTAACATCAATCTAGATCCGGTTTGTATTGCTTCAATTGGGCCACAAACTTCTGAATCTTGTCAAAAGTATTTAGGCAGATATAATCTACAAGCGACTGAATATACTTTAGAAGGGTTAACTCAGGCAATTATTGATTGGAAAAAAGATTTGAATTCATCACTTTAAAACATTCAATGCACCCCTATATTTAATCTTTGACTTTCAATTCAGGTGGTGGTTCAACCGGAATTTGAATCTGAAATTCGCATCCTTTCCCCGGTTCAGACAAACATTCTAGTTGTCCACCATGCTTTTCGACAACAATTTTATAACTAATTGAAAGACCCAGTCCAGTACCTTTTCCGACAGGTTTAGTGGTAAAAAAGGGATCAAATAATTGCTTTTTAATCTCTTCTGTTATTCCAGGACCATTATCTTTAATACTAATCAAAACGTTAGGTAACTCGGCTGAATTGGTAGAGATAACATCTGTAGAAATAGTAATTTGACGCGGTTCAGGTTTATTTTCTAAAGCATCAATCCCATTACTAATAATATTCATAAACACTTGATTAAGCTGTCCAGCATAACACTTCACTTTCGGTAATTGACCATAATTTTTAATTAATTCAATTCCAGAATGAGCACTTTTTGCTTTAAATCGATTTTGTAGAATCAGTAATGTGCTATCAATCCCTTCATGAATATCAACCGGTTTCACTTCCGCTTCATCCAGTCGAGAAAAGTTTCGTAAGGAAACAACAATCTGACGAATTCTCTCCGATCCCATTTCCATCGAATCTATAATTTTGGGTAAATCTTCGAGTAAGAAATCCAACTCAATCTCTTCTGTTTTCTCTTGAACATCTACCACAGGATTTGGATAACACTGTTGATACACTTCAATTAATTCTAATAAATCCTGGGTATAGTCTTTGGCATAAGTTAAGTTACCATAAATAAAATTAACGGGATTATTAATTTCATGGGCTACCCCTGCCACCATCTGACCCAAACTAGACATTTTTTCACTTTGAATCAGTTGAGCTTCTTTCTGTTTAAGATCTTGTAATGCTTCACTCAGATGAAAAGCTTGAGTTTGGGCAGCCAAAGCAGCGGCTCGAGTTTGGGCATATAATTCGGCTTGATCGATCGCGATCGCGAGTTGATTAACCACAGCTTTTAATAAATCTATTTCCGAAATATTCCATTCTCGCCCGCCTTGATAATGATGACAAATCACAGCTCCCAGTTGACCGGATTTTGTTTCAAGAGGTAATAATAAGGTTGAGGTAATGCCTGCGGTTTGTAAGATCGTCTGAGTGGCTTGATCTAACCCTGTTGCTGTTGGTAAATGCTCAATTTGAACCGTTTCATGATGTTGAATTTTTTCGGCAAACCATCGAATTGCTTTCGTTGGATAATCTTGCAACCCTTGTCGAAGATTTGCACTTTTTGCCTCGTGGGTAATTGCAAAGTTGGGACATTCATTGTTGCTGAGCAAATACCAAATAAAATGACATTGATCGACTTGCAAAAGGGCGCGAATTTCACTCACCGCCGTTGCTAAAATGGTATTAATATCGAGGGAATTACGAATCTGATTGGCTAAACCAAACAATAAGCCTTCACGACGATTATACAGTTCATCTTTGGCTCGGATACGATCAATTCCAATCGCAATGGTATGGGCAACCCAACGCAAAACATTTTGCACAGACTCCGGCAAGGGTTGAGGACTCCAAATGATCATTTGCCCAAGGGTTTCTTCTTCAACGGTTAGAGGAAATTCAGCCTTTGAGTTGAGGGAGGTTTCTGCCGCTTCTACCCCAGCCTCTGCTTGCTGTTGTGATTGAAACGACTGCACATTTACTGTTTCTAGCCTGACTCGGGTGCGATCCAAATATTTAGCGATGGCAGCACTGCACTCTTCTAAAATCATCTCGATCGTATTGCTCACTCCCACAGCCGTCCCCACCTCGGCTTCTAATAATGACAGGCGCGATCGCTCAAGCAAAGCCGCTTCAGTCTGTTTACGGGTGGTGATATCGCGAGAAATTGAAACTAACTCATCAATCTCGCCGTGATGATTTGGGATACTATGGCTAGTTGTTTCAATCCAAATCCAAGTTTGGTTGCAGCGACGCATCCGATAACTGAGGGTTTTTGTGCCTGGGGTAATTTCTAGCAGTTGAAAAGACTGCTGCACAGTGGGGATATCTTCAGGATGAACCCAATGTTCAATATTTTTGCCAATTAATTCTTCGGGTTCGTAACCGAGTAATATCTGACAAGCTGGGGAAGCGTAGAGATAGGTTCCATCTGTGTTGTGGCGAGAAATCAAATCTGAGGCGTGTTCAGCCAGTAACCGATACCGTTCTTCGCTGTCTCGAAGAATCTCTGCTGAGAGCATTTTATCCGTAATATCCGTCTGCACCCCGACGAAATGAGTGAGCTGACCTTTATCATCTCGCATGGGATAAATTGCTAATTCATTCCAAAATGAGCTACCATCCTTGCGATAATTTTTCAGGGTGACCATGCATTCCTGCCCAGCTTGCAAGGCTTGACGAATCTGCTCCATGGCTTCAGGATCAGTCTCATGCCCCTGTAAGATCCGGCAGTTACGGCCTAAGATCTCGGCTTGAGAATAGCCTGTTATTCGCTCAAAGGCAGGGTTACAGTAGATTATGCCATAATCTGAATCTGCCCCTAAGCTCACCACAATCCCACTGGGACTTTGGCGAATTGCCTGCTCTAACAACCGTAGCATTTCTTCGGATTGTTTACGTTGGGTAATATCGACCCCCGTTGCAATAATGTATCTGAGGGAACCATCGCCATTCCAAACCCCTGTATTCGACCAAGCAATAGAGTAACAAGTTCCATTTCGACTCACCCATTCATTTTCAGATTCTGTCGGAAATGAGGACTGTTGTAAGTCAATTTCACAAGTTTCTGAGTCTCCACACAGTTGCTCCCAAGGTACATCAAAAATAGAATATCCTAACTCTCTTAATGGCTTGCCATCAACTTCTTCAGCAGAGTATCCTGTCATCTGTTCACAGGTGCGATTAAACCGAATAATTTTCCCCTGAGGACTAATCACGACGACAAAAGCACTAATAGTATCTAAGACTTTGATGATAAAGTCTCGTTCCCGTAGCACGATTTCCCAAATTTGTTGACGTTCTTGAATAATTTCTTCCAGGCGTGAAGACTTCCCCCGACTATGAACCAGTTGACGATGGATATTAATTTGACTGACAATTTGCCGACTCAGTGTCTGAAGTGCAGAGAGTTGTTCATCTGTCAAGGTGCGGGGGTAAGTATCCATGACTGATAACAACCCTAAGGGTTGCTGCCCTGGGCCAATAATGGGAATACCCAGATAAAAACGAATGGCTGATCTCCCGCAAACGAGGGGATGATTAGCCGACAGAGGATTGAGTGTTGTATCGTCGATCTGTAGCGGATCTGAAGATAAAGGATCAAACCCATTTAAACTCAACTGGGCTGTTTGTGGCAGCGATAAAATACGATCACAAAAGTCTAAATAAGAATCAGGAGCATCCTGCAAACCGATGTGGGATTTGAGCCAGTGGTCACTCCCATCGAAAAAACTAATCAGTGCAACTGGGGTTTGAGCAATATAACTGGATAAGCGAGTTAGATCATCAAAAGCGACCTCGGGTTCAGTACCAATCATCTCAGATAGAGAGAGGTTAGCCAATTTTGTCATACTGTCTGAAGGTTTTTTAGGAACGCTCATGATGAATTAACCACAATGAAATTGGATTGACTCATCAGATGGGAGATACAGATGATCCTTGATTGTCAGAGTGAGATCAACCACTTGCTGAATTGAGTTTAGAGCTTTATCTGGCTCAGATCGCTTCCTCTGTTTAGGGGCAGAGGACTGTAGGATAGTTTACACCCACAATTGTTAAATTTACAGATCGCTGGTGAAGTTGAACTTGATTTCATATTAACAGAGATTGATTCAAGTCGTCTTATGCAGTTATGAAAGTTTTTTGGGAGATGAAAGTCATCTAAGCTGTTATTAATTGATCGGTTGTGATTTCTCATAGGGTGGATTGCTTTATTCAAAATATTTAATTTATTCTTACGTATTTACACTGAATTTATATATTTTACTTAAGTTTATCAAAATTTATTTATAAGATATATATCAGTTTGTTTTCAAGGTATGATTTAACTTAAAACAGCAATATATGAAGATATAGCAATTTTATCACCATAATAACTTAGCTCTTTTCCGAACTAAGTTATACTGAAATGACACAAAATATTATTACGCTCAAGAGGAAACCTTCGCCATGGTGACAGGTGGGAAACTGGCACAAACTGTTCTAATTGTTGATGATAGTACGGTAATGCAGCAACTTTTAACAGAAACTTTAGAGGCAGATTATCGAGTCTTGGCTGTAGACAATGGGATCGATGCCTTGTCAATGATTTATCAAAAACAGATCTCCTTACTGCTGCTTGATATTTCCATGCCAGGAATTGATGGTTTAGAACTTTGTCGGACTATTCGTAGTCTTCCTCAGTTTTGTCATCTGCCAATTATCATGGTCACGGCACGCGATAGCGCATTTGATCACGTTCAAGGACAACTGGCTGGGGCAACTCAATATTTAACAAAACCCTTTGATACTCAGCAACTGATGCAAATGGTAGAGGGGGTCTTAACCAGTGCCAAAGTTGACTCTCAGGCAGAGTATAGTGTAAGTTTCTCAACAAAATTCGGCAAGGAGTCCTCACTTTCAGCAACGCGAAGTGGGGAGGAATTGCCGTCGGGGTTTATGAAACACACAGACCTGTTGACCTCCTAATCAGATTGACTTTTGATAAACTGTATTGCCCGATTCTTTTCCAGTTGCCATCATAGACAGAAACGTTTTTAGTCTTTACAGTGTTGTTGAGGTACTCCCCGTGAGTCACGCAACGGGGATTCTAAGAATCACTTCTTAGTTTTTCTCTTTGGCGGAGTTCCCTTACTTGCCTGTGTTTCCACATTCAAGCAGAGGGGAATCTCTCCAGAGACTTCCAGTTCCGTGCGCCCCACGGTATTTGCCCACTCTTTTAAAGCCGATTTAAGAATGTTGATTGCGGCATTTTCATCTCGATCTGCAATATAGCCACAGTGCAGACACTTATGAGTTCTTGTGCTTAGAGTTTTAACTACTATTTCTCCACAGTTTGAGCAATTCTGAGAAGTATAACTTGGATTAACAGTTATTACTGGAACTCCATAAACAACGCCAAAATACTCTAACCATTCTCGAAAACGATACCATGCAGCATCAGATATTGACTTAGCTAAACAGTGGTTTTTCACCAGGTTACGCACTTTTAGGTTCTCAATCGCGACCAAATCGTTAGACTGTATGACGTGTTGGGCTAATTTACATACCCAATTCTGACGCCTGCGTGAAACCTTAAGATGCGCTAACCCGAGTCGATTTCTAGCTTTGGCGCTATTTTTACTACCTTTGTCTGCTTTTGAAAGACGACGCTGCAATCGTTTAATTTTTCGTTCGTCCTTTCTCAAGAATCTAGGATTGTCTACCTTCTCGCCAAAACTATCAGTATAAAAATGGGATAAACCAAGATCTAAACCTATTTGTCTACCTGTTAATTCTTTGTTTTCCTCCCGTTTGTGGTCAATTAAAAACTGTGCATAATAACCGTCGTGTCGTCTAACTACTCTCACTCGTTTGATTTGTTCGAGTTGACAGAAGTGCAAATCGCGACTCCCCCAAAGTTTAAAAGTCCCAGCCTTAAAACCAGAGCGTGAAATTCAGATAACGTCTATCTTCTGAAAGCTTCCAGCCGCTAGTCTTGTATTCTACTGAATCTTTAACTTGGTGTTTTCTGAACTTTGGATATCCTTTCTTAGCAGAAGTTTTTGCTTTGCAAAACCGATAAAAACGCTCGATGGATGCCCAAGCTCTTTCGGCATGAGCTTGTCTAGCCATTGAATTTAACTGTTTAGCCCATGGAAACTCAGGACAGCAGGCTAAGATTTTGCAGTATTTATAAGCGTCGTTACGACTTTTTATACGATTATCCATCCAAGCGCGAATTATAGAATTACGCACAAAACGACCGGTACGAATAGCCTGGTTGAGCTTTTCATACTGGTTGTGTGTTCCTTCTAGCTTGCTTTCGTAGACGCTCATTTTTATCGGTTTTGCTCACGATAAGATTATAGCAGAGTTCTGAAAAAGCCGCCCTAAAAGTGCGGGGCTTTCAACCCAAATTTTTGGTAAACCCGCCAATCCAACCGATAACGGTTTGACCTGCTTCTTGCTCCGTCCTTACGCGCCCGGAAACCTCGGCGCGGGCGGTGCGCTTTTTCAGCTTTAACTAAGTCACCACACCGTACACCGAATGGGGTTAGAGTTCCCCCTTTGCGTTTTCTTATCCCACCAGGGTTTACCGTCTCAAAATGTAGTTGACGACGATAAAAAGCCGGTCTAGAAATTACCTTGAATGTGGCCGGGGTAATTTGAACTTGTCCGACAAAAGCGCCATGCTTAGCATTTTTACTGTGCCATTCTTTCCACTGGACAAAATGACTCGCAGCTAATGCCACACCGTCTATGGCATGGGTTTCTAAAACGGGTTGACCCTTGTTAGATTTATTCTTGACTAGGTTCAGATGTTTCCGTGTATTAGCTGTTTCCCATCCTTGACGGGTATAAGTCGGTGCCCGATTTGACAACTCTGAAATCATCCACTTTTGACCCACCATGACAGGGCTAAACCCTTTCCCAGATTGGGCTTTTTTTCGGCCAGATGTTAGATCGACATCAGCCCTGACTTTCTCGTACTGAATCACTCTCAGTTCTAGTTGTCGGTTAGCTCTAATTGATGGCGGTAGTAAGAGCTGTTTACGATTATTAAACCGTTTTTGACGATGGTTTCTGAGTGGGAAAGTCACCTGGCGGTTGATTCTCCGTCCTCTTCTACCCCGTCTGAGCATTCGACGATGAGTCATCCGTTCCTTTACCCGTTTAAAGGGCAGAATTAGATGTGCCGTGTACAAGGTCGATTGTGCCGACTGCACACCAATTCCAGAGAAGTGCTTACCCGGATCGATGCCGATAGCAAGATCCTGGGTTTGATCTGCCGATGGTTGCTTAGTTAGCTGAACATAAAATTGACCTGAATCAGACCAGCATTTAACTGCTTTGCCATCTCTAACCCAACGTCTAGCTCGACTCGCAGTCGTTGGCATCAGTGGCTGATGATTTGGATCAACAACTGGAATTCTTAACATTGTGATAAACCTCGATCTCGAGTGCTTGTCCCTTCGAGCATCTGAGCTGATGTGTCCTGGCTTGACCCAGCGGCTAGAAACTTAGCCCTACAATGTGTCCGGATTAGGGAAGCGTCCGGAAGTGTAATTCAGTTCAGACTCATGCTCTATTGACAACTTAGTTGATCAATTGTTTTCCGATCAATCCCTAATCTCAGGCGGAGCCGGATTAGGGTTCATGAACGTTATAAGTAACTGAGGAATTGAGATTAGGTGGGGGAAGTCGTCAGCAACGAAGTCTCTCACCACCTGATCTTCAGATCTCTTGCTGCAATCGTGCTTAAAAAATCTTTATGATTGAGAAGTCCATTTTACTCTTTTAAAGGGACACATAATAAGGCATACTTGACAAATCCTAATATTTACTGTTGCATATAACCTCTTTGTCGGAGTACTGCCGTGAGTCCAACACTCCCACCCAACTCTCCAATTGCTTGGGGACCTTCTTTAGTCTACCAGGGCGATCGCATCGATCATTTGTCTGATTCTAATCAAAGCACCCCCCCAAAGGGGTTTCGATTGTCAACAACAGCAAGATGCTTATTGACGTTGTTCACAGCCACCGGGTTAAGTCTTAGTATTGCTGATGCCAGCCATTGCGTTCCTCCGCCTAATTCATCGATCGTTCAACAACCTCAAAGTTTGAGTCAGCCGACTCAGATTCTGTACGTTAGTGCGACCACAGGCAACGATCAAGGACAAGGAAATCAACAGTCTCCTTTCCAAACTATCACCCGTGCCTTACAATCTGCCCAGCCTAACACAGCAATTATACTGGCGACCGGGACTTATAGTGAGCAAACCGGAGAACAATTTCCGTTAATGTTGCGGCCGAATGTCACAATTCAAGGCAACCCTAACACCAAAGGTGAAGATATTGTGATTTATGGAGGTGGATTTTATACCAGTCGCACCTCTGCTAAACAAAATATCGCCATATTGGGGGCAAATGGAGCCAGAGTAAGTGGTGTAACCATTACCAATCCTTATGAGCGTGGGTATGGTTTATGGATTGAGTCGGCTTCTTTAATTGTTTCTCAAAACACATTTACAGGCAATACCCATGATGGGATTTCTATCGTGGGGATGGGTGCAGCCTTAATTCAAAATAATGTATTTCGGGAAAATGGAGCCAATGGCATCACGGTGTTTGGTTCATCGCGGCCTGAAATTCGAGAGAATGAATTTCAGAATACCGGATTTGGAATTAATATCGCTCAGCAAGCAGCGCCCTTTATTGTGGGTAATCGTATCATCTACAATAAAGACGGAGTCGTGATTCAAGGAAATGCTCGACCGGTTTTACGAGAAAATTATATTGAACGAAATCAACGAGATGGGATTGTTGCGATCGCCCAAGGAACAGCAGATTTAGGTCACGTTCAAGAAGCGGGACGGAATGTGATTCAAAATAATGGTCGCTATGATGTCCATAACGGCACGAAGGGACAGCCCATAGTTGCTCATGGTAACCAGTTGTCTCAAAATAAAATTGCTGGGAGAGTAGACTGGGGTGGCTCTATCACAAATCCACCAGGCTTAAATCAACAGTTTACAACTGCTGCTGAGTCGAATGCATCACGGCGATCGCCGATTAACGCGGCGGCTGATTTACCGGTGTTTGTTCCAGATCCCAATACAGCATTAGTCCCCAACCCCGATCCAGTTGTTACGACACCGACCTCTGAAACAAACACAGCTATTCCCATCCCTGTACCGCCGCCAGAGCCTCAGCAACAGCCTGTTGCGACTCAACTTAGTTCCCCTCCTAGAGTGGCTTTATATAACTCTGTACGCCCGACCCTACAGCCGGTTACGAGTGCAAAAACAGAACCCACGGATGAATCATCAGATTTATTATCTCAATTGCGCTCACAAGCCGCCAATGCCATTGAAATTCCTGTTCCGGCACAGGAATCTAATCAGACAGCTCGTCGGGTGATTTATCCCTTATCCACTCAACCAGCTCTGACGACTCCCTCAGCGGTTTCTTCCGGTGTATTACCCGTCCCCGGAAGTCATATCCCCGTTAGCGATCGCGGTTACCTCCCCAGCGGTTTAGACCCTCGTTCAACCTCCTCTTCCCTGACTCCACTGGCTACGACTTTGCTGGGGTTGCAATATCGGGTGATCGTGGAAGATATTAGTGAAAGCACCTATCAACAGGTACGGCAGTTTGTCCCAGAAGCTTTCCGAACAGTGGTTAAAGATCGTTCTGTGATTCAAGTGGGAGCATTTCGCGATCGCGCTCAAGCCAATCGAGTGTGGCGACGACTGAATCAAAATCGAATTCCGGCTAAAATTGAGCCGTTTAATTAATTGTTATTTTACAAACTAAACCCCGATTTTCAAACAAAAAATCGAGGTTTTTAAGGGTGATCCACCCTGCTAACTATTGGGTTTGCCGGGTAGACACTTTACTTTGCTGTTACCGAACTTTAGACGGACCGCTGGGTGCTGAGGACTTGCGAGAACGATTCTTCGTCAATTTCGGCTTCGGCAAACCAATCACCTGTTCCTCATCATCTGGATAGCCGGCACTCAGATAAGCCGGACGAGTTTGGTCATAAGCCAGTTGTAAGGCAGCCGCTGCGATCGCATGGGGTTCATATTCTTCCCCAAGCTGTGCCACAATCGGCAAGAAGGAGGCCATCCGTTCTCCGGTTAAAGCATCTAATACTTTGGCTTTCAAGCGCTCAATATATTTGGCTTCAATCTGCGATCGCTTCGGAATGGGTAAGATAGTGTAGCGTTGCTTGAGATGCCGTTCAATCAACCGCAGTTTGCGGCGGTCCATCGGATGAAGTAGAGTGATTGCTTTTCCTTCCCGTCCGGCACGACCTGTCCGTCCAATCCGGTGAACGTAACTATCGACATTATCCGGTAAATCGTAGTTAATCACGTGAGTCAGATGATCCACATCTAAACCCCGTGCCGCAATATCGGTTGCCACAACCCAGCGGACTTGACGATTCCGGAAGCGGTTTAACAGTCGTTCCCGTTGAGATTGGTTTAGGTTTCCGTGATATTCATCTACGCTATGGCCGGCCGCTTGTAAGGTATTAGTGAGTTCAGCCGCTGCCTGTTTGGTGCGGACAAAAATAATTGCTGATTCAGGATCTTCTAACTCTAGAATGGGTTGAAGGGTACGGGATTTTGTCCATCCTCGGGGAACCATATAAACGGACTGTTCAATCCGTTTCGGTGTGGCTTTCGGCTGTTCAACCTTTACGGTTACAGGAGACTTGAGATGCTTCCGCACTAGTTTTAATACAGAAGGATCCATTGTCGCTGAGAAGAAGGCTGTTTGTCGTTGCGCAGAAGCCGCCTCTAAGATTTTCTCTACGTCTTGAATAAAGCCCATGCTCAGCATTTCGTCGGCTTCATCAAGAACCATCCACTTGATTTTATTTAATTTTAAATCACCTCGCTTCAGCAAGTCGATGACTCGTCCTGGTGTTCCCACGACAATTTCTACACCCCGCCTTAAACGCTGGATTTGACGATCAATGGATTGACCTCCATAAACCGTTAAGACATATAAAGAGCGACTGTCGCTCATTTGACGGATTGCATCTTTTACCTGCATCGCTAACTCACGGGTAGGCGTTAAGATTAACGCTTGGACATGAGTTGCATTCGGATCGATCTGCTCTAGGATCGGTAGGGAAAACGCAGCGGTTTTACCGGTTCCTGTTTGAGCTTGTCCAACAATATCTCGTCCCGATAGCATTTGGGGAATAGCTTGGACTTGAATCGGGGTGGGTTCTACAAAACCAATTGACTCCAGGTGATTTGCGCGAGATTCTGAAACACCAAGGGATTCAAACGATAAGTTCATTAATGCTCCTAAAATAGCAAGTTGTTCGTTTGGTTCCGTTCATTGCCCGACTTGAATACAGATGATGACTTGACTCTGACTAGGTCTTGCAAGTTCACACTCAATCTGCACGCTCTTGCATGCATTGCAATTCTTTATAAGCTCGCGAAATCACGCTAGGTCTAGAGACAGCTTGAGACAGCAGTAACCTCTTTACTGGTTTTGTACTGCCTTGTGTCTGTCTTCTTTGGCTTGCTGTTACACGCGAGCCGCAATGTTTGACAGCTCACTTTGGTGCTACTCTTCACACGGGATAGATTCACTTAGACAACTGAATCTGCCTTTGTGTACTAAAGCATACACGCGCTCGTGAACGGCTCATCTGGCACGTCGGAACCACAGCTTATGCTGGCTGATTAATTCAATACATCTATAGGATAGCGCTTAACAATCAGAAACATAAGCATAAATTGCTTAAAATCTATCATACTTTGATTTTAAAGCGTAGTCGAACAGGGCGCAATTCCTTTTATCAAGAGGGTTACAGGACTTTTTAATTTTTTTCTACAATATTTAAATTTCCTGAAAAATATTGACTTTTTAGTCTACTTAAACTTAAAACATGACAAAATGTAACAATATTGCAGTTATACCTGCATAACGTCTTGACATCTCCGAAAAAAGGAATTATCTTGAAGTACATACCCGGGTACACAAACTTACAGTCTTATGCAACACAAGCAAAAGGTAACACTCTATCTCCCACCAGAACTGCACCGTAAACTTAAGATCAAAGCGGCAGTCGAATCTGAGGCAATGTCCTCTTTAGCTGAAAGGGCACTCGTCTTTTATCTCAATAATCCCGAGATGGTCGATGAACTAGAAACAGCTTATGGTCGTACCCATCAGGTTTATGCCTGTCCTGAATGTTCCAGTTCAGTGTTGGTCAGAGAAGGAGAACTGGTTGCCTTGAAAAACCAACCCAGTGTACTGCAACAGGAAGATCTTCCTGTCGGGTCAGCACCAGAAATAGATACAGAACCCACTCTACCTGGAGAGGAAGAGTTGGTTCCCTGCTAAACCCTCCTGACTTAGCTGCTGAATCCTGTTTTGGTCTAGGAGTTCAGCGTCGATAAGTCGGAGTCACTCAACTCAGTTAAACCGTCGTACCGTCTCTAAATTGGATCGAGGACTATGCAAGAAGAACTAGGAATCTTAATCGAAGCTCGATATCCTCTGATCTACCTCGTAACTTCCGAGGAAGAACGGTCTGAACAGGCAATTGCCAAAATTGCTGAAGCCAAGCGACAGCGGGAAGTGTATATTTGGACGGTGACTCGGGGTCTTGTTCGATATGATCAACCTCGCACGACTGTTCAATCCAATACCGTCTCGCCCCAAGCTGCCATTGAGTGGGTGATTCGACATCGAGATGCTAACGGCAGCGGCAGTATCTATATTTTCAAAGATTTGCATCCCTTTAAAGATTCTCCAGAAGTGACCCGGTGTTTAAGGGATGCGATCGCTAGTTTCAAAGGGACAAACAAGACCGTCGTTCTGATGTCTCCGGTTCAAGAGATTCCAATTGAGCTAGAAAAGGAAGTGGTAGTTTTAGATTATCCCCTTCCCGACTTAGGTGAATTGAATCAAGTTCTGACCGCACATCAGGATCAATCTCGGAGTCGGCGGGTGACCACTGAGACCCGAGAAAAGCTACTCAAGGCGGCCCTTGGCTTAACCAAAGATGAGGCAGAAAAAGTCTACCGAAAAGCTCAGGTAACAGCCGGTCGTTTAACGGAAGAAGAAGTTGAGATTGTCCTCTCCGAGAAAAAGCAACTCATCCGTCGCAATGGCATTCTCGAATATATGGACGTGGATGAAACCATTGACGCAGTGGGGGGTTTAGAGGAACTCAAACGTTGGTCACGGCAGCGATCAAATGCTTTTACAGAAAGAGCAAGAGAGTATGGTCTTCCCCAACCCAAAGGAATGTTAATTTTAGGGATTCCTGGGTGTGGAAAGTCGCTGATTGCCAAAACCACTTCTCGTCTGTGGGGTTTACCCCTGTTGCGGTTAGATATGGGTCGTGTATATGATGGCTCTACGGTAGGTCGCTCAGAAGCCAATCTGCGAAATGCCCTCAAAACAGCCGAATCGATTTCTCCTGTCATTCTCTTTATCGATGAGTTGGATAAATCTTTCGCTGGCAGTGCGGGGTCGGCAGACTCTGACGGCGGTACCTCAAGCCGGATTTTCGGTTCATTCCTCACCTGGATGCAAGAGAAAACCTCTCCTGTATTTGTGATGGCAACCGCCAACCGTGTTGAACGTCTCCCGGGAGAGTTCTTACGCAAAGGCCGATTTGATGAAATCTTCTTCGTGGATTTACCCACAAAAGAAGAACGCCAAGATATTTTCAGAATTCACCTGTCCAAACGTCGCTCAGACATTGATCGCTTCGATTTAGAACAATTATCAACTGTTTCTGAGGGATTTTCTGGGGCAGAAATTGAGCAAGCCGTCATCGCTGCTATGTATGAGGCATTTGCTCAAGATCGAGAGTTTACGCAGCTTGATATTATTGCCGCCATCAAAGCTACATTACCGCTGTCGAAAACGATGCAAGAACAAGTGACTGCCCTGCGAGATTGGGCACGTCAGCGGGCGCGGCCGGCTGCAGCTTCCGTCGCTGAATATCAGCGCATGGAGTT
Source organism: uncultured Lyngbya sp. (assembly GCA_964401105.1). Classification (GTDB taxonomy): domain Bacteria; phylum Cyanobacteriota; class Cyanobacteriia; order Cyanobacteriales; family Microcoleaceae; genus JAAURB01. The sequence continues at coordinate 21,927 of CAYNXM010000292.1, forward strand.
TTAAAGGCTTTCTCCTGGTCCAAACAGGAGGAAAGGCTAGCAAAGTCAACTGATCGATGTTGCTAGCAGTTTCTCACCCAACGCCGCACTCAACTTCAATAGTAAACGCTCTGTTTACTTAGCGGCATACCGTTCAGTCCAAACCGTTGTTGTTTCGTTTTTAACTTTTTAGGAGGATACTCAAATGTCTCACTTTAGCACTCTGCGGACTAAGATCACTGAAGCTGAAATTTTAACTAATTCTCTTCGCGATCTCGGCATCTCGACTAAGAGTAATGCTGATGTACGGGGCTACAATGGCCAACGGGTTCGCGCTGACATCGTGGCTGTTCTCGAAGGTGATTATGATTTAGGTTGGTCTCGCAATAGCGATGGTACTTATGACCTGATCGCTGACCTGTGGGGCGTTGCTAAGAAGCACAACCAAACTGAACTGATCAATGCGATCAACCAGAAGTACGCTGTTAACAAGACTTTGACTGAAGTCAAGCAGCGTGGTCTACAAAACGCCAACGTTAAACTGGTTGTTCAAAAATAGTCAGTCTGAGCGTTCCCAAGCTTGCGGGTTAATCCATTGTCACGGGTTAGCCCGTTTTTTATTTTTTCTCTCAGGGGTTGACAGCTCCGAGTTCAGTGTTGTATTATATTAGATATAAGGTAAAGTGGGATAAAGGCTTACCTAAAAACTGAAGTCATAGGATGTATTCTCTGACGGAAAATGTTTGGCGTGACGGAGACGGAAAATGTTTGGGCGTGACGGGAAATGTTTGGCGCGCGCGCCAACCCGTCGATAGCCCAACCCGTCGTAAAATGTTTGGGCGCCAGCCCAACCCGTCGTAAAATGTTTACGGGAAATGTTTGGCGCTAGCCAACTTCCCAGAAGGCGCGCGCGCCAACCCGTCGATAGCCCAACCCGTCAAAATAGCCAACCCGTCGATTTCAAATCCTGATTTCAATGGAAAGATTCTTATAGAAATGCCGATCTGACAATATGCTTAAAGACAGATATTAAATGGGTTTGATGGTATCTTGTTTTATAAAAATGTAATACTATTTTAAGGCTTAGGTTACACCTTAACATTTCAAAGAAAGTTGAGAGGGTAACGCTGAGCAGTCGTGAGAGGAAAAGTTTATATGTTTTTACCTGTTTGGCCCGGTAAACCTTATCCCCTCGGCGCAAACTGGGATGGTAAAGGAACAAACTTTGCAATTTATAGTGAGAATGCAACCCGCGTTGAACTGTGTTTATTTGATAGTGAGGATCAAGAAACCCGTATTCTTTTAACTGAAGTCAATAACTTTGTTTGGCATGGCTATGTGCCAGGAGTAGGGCCAGGTCAACATTATGGATTTCGCGTACATGGCCCCTACGACCCAGCAGGGGGTCATCGCTTTAATCCCAATAAATTAGTGATTGACCCTTATGCTAAAGCCTTAGATGGGAAAGTTGAACATGGAGACGCGATCTTTGGCTATACTTTTGGAGATCCTGCCGAAGATCTGTCATTTTGTGAAATAGATGATGCCGATTATATTCCTAAAGCAGTCGTGGTAGATGAAGCCTTTGACTGGGAAGGAGACGAACTTCTGCAAACCCCTGCACATGAAACCATTATCTACGAAACCCATGTCAAGGGATTTACCAAACTTCATCCTGATATTCCAGAGGAATTGCGGGGAACTTATGCAGCTTTAGGCCACCCAGCAGCGATCGCCTATCTTCAATCTTTAGGGATCACCGCCGTCGAATTATTGCCTGTACATCACTTCTTAGCTCATCCTGGCCATCTTGTCACCCACGGACTCAAAAACTATTGGGGATATGATTCGATTTGTTATTTAGCTCCTTATGCCGGTTACAGCGCCGACAAAGACCCGGGCCAGCAAGTCCAAGAATTTAAAGAAATGGTCAAATCCCTCCATGCAGGGGGTATTGAAGTGATTCTGGATGTGGTTTACAACCATACTGGAGAAGGAAACCAGATGGGGCCTACTATCTCCTTGCGGGGTATTGATAATGCGGTGTACTACCGTTTGGTTGAAGATCAACCCCGGTATTACATGGACTTTACCGGTTGTGGTAATTCCCTCAATGTGAGTCATCCCCAGGTGTTGAAACTGATTATGGACAGTTTGCGCTATTGGGTATTGGAAATGCACGTGGATGGCTTCCGATTTGACTTGGCTTCTGCCCTGGCGCGAGAATTGTATGAAGTCAATAGTCTGGCGGCGTTTTTTGATATTATTCACCAAGATCCGGTATTATCCAACGTTAAGTTAATTGCTGAACCTTGGGATGTGGGAGAAGGGGGTTATCAAGTCGGTAAGTTTCCCCTATTATGGTCAGAATGGAATGGGAAATATCGAGATACGGTTCGAGATTTTTGGCGGGGTGAAGACAGCTTACTAGCAGAATTTGCTTATCGGTTCACGGGGAGTTCAGACTTATATGAAGATAACGGTCGTTTACCGGGTGCGAGTATTAATTTTATTACTGCCCACGATGGTTTTACGTTGAATGATTTAGTCAGTTACAACGAAAAACATAATGAAGCTAATGGGGAGGAAAACCGAGACGGAGAAAGTCATAACCGATCTTGGAATTGTGGGGAAGAAGGGGAAACCGATGACCCAGAAGTGCTGGAATTACGCAACCGTCAGCGCCGTAATTTTCTGGTGACATTAATGTTATCTCAAGGTGTGCCCATGTTAGTGAGTGGGGATGAATTGGGGCGCACACAGAAAGGTAATAATAATGTTTATTGTCAGGATAATGAACTGTCTTGGATTGATTGGGATTTACAAGAAAGTAATGCTCAACTGCTTGATTTTACCCGACAATTGATTTATTTTCGTCGTCGTAATCCTGTTTTTCGTCGTCGTCGCTGGTTTCAAGGACGGGCAATTCATGGTTCTCGAGTCAGTGATATTGGTTGGTACAATCCAGATGGTGGGATTATGACTGAGGAACAGTGGAATGCGGGATTTGCTAAAGCGATTGGGGTGTTTCTTAATGGTGAAGAAATCCCCGCCCGAGGATCTCGAAATGAACGAATTATGGGTGACAGCTTTTTGTTATTCTTTAATGCTCATTATGAAATGATTGAATTTCTGATTCCAGAAAAATTACAGCAGCATCGTTGGCAGGTTGTGATTGATACCAAAGAAGCTGATTTTATTAAACAACCGGTTTATTATACGGGTGATAAGTTACTCCCTATTATTGAACGATCTATTGTCGTTTTACGGCGACGATAAATGCTGAAGTTAGGATCATTTTTTGTATTTCTTGAATTACCATTGAGGGGATTGCAGCAATAAGCTTTCAGTGGCTTTTTGATCGAGGGGTTTAGCAAACAGATATCCTTGACTCATCTCACAATTGAGTTGTTTGAGATAATGCATTTGTTCCACAGTCTCAACCCCTTCTGCAATCACATTCATCTTCAGTTTATGAGCGAGGGTAATAATCGCTTCAACAATGCCTAAATCGGCTGATTGTTCATCGATTAAGTTAACAAAAGAACGATCTATTTTTAAGGTATTTAAAGGGAAGCGATGCAAATAACTGAGAGAAGAATATCCCGTACCAAAATCATCTAAACTGAGTTGAATCTGCCGCTGTCTCAACTGTTGTAATATTGTTTTCACAGAATTTAAGTTTCCAATAATTGCACTTTCTGTAATTTCTAACTTTAAATATTGAGGGTTTAACTCAGTAGTCTCTAGAATTTTATTAATTTCTTCGATTAAGTTGGATTGAGAAAATTGTTTAGCCGAAAGATTAACACTGATTGTCATCTCTGGAGAAACAAGCTGTTTTTTTTGCCATTCTCGTAGTTGACGACAAGCTTCTTGTAAAACCCAAAATCCCAGCGGTTGAATCAATCCTGTTTCTTCTGCAACCGAAATAAATTGACCAGGAGGCATAAATCCTTTTTCCGGATGAGTCCATCTAACTAATGCTTCAAAACCGACTATTTTACCTATCTTTAAGTTAATAATGGGTTGATAATATACAATAAATTCTTGCCGTTTAATCGCTCTTTGCATATCATTTTCAAGATGCATAAATTCTAAAACTTGACGATGCATTTCGTTATCAAATACCTGGTATCGACCTTTTCCTAAGGCTTTAGCGCGATACATTGCAGTATCGGCATCTCTTAAAATATCTACGGGATAATCATATCCTTGACCTTGACAAATTCCAATACTAAAATTAATAAATACTTCCTGTTGTTTTAAGTGAAAAGGTTGCAGCATTTTTTGATGAATAATATTGGCAATATTAATTGCTTTTTCAATCATATTTTCACCCGTGATTAATATTGTGAATTCATCCCCTCCTAAGCGGGCTAAAATATCTCCAGAATCACAACAGGTTTCTAATCTGCGGGCAACCGCCATTAATAATTGATCCCCCATAATATGACCCAAAGAATCATTAATATTTTTGAAGCGATCGCCATCTAGAAACAAAACAGCAAACTGATAATTAGATTCTGTTTTTGACTGTTCTATGGCTTGTTCTAAGCGTTCTAAAAATAAGGTTCTATTCGGTAATTCAGTTAAGGGATCGTGCAGCGCCAGATAAGACAGTTTTGCATTGGCTTGTTGTAGTTCTATGGTTCGTTCAATCACTCGTTGCTCTAGTTCTGCATTGAGTTTTTCAATCTCGGCTTTAACTCGCTGAATCGTAAGTTGATGCTCAATTCTGGCTAAGACTTCTTCTACTTTAAACGGCTTTGTAATATAGTCAGCCCCTCCGAGTTGAAAAGCTTTAACTTTATCTAAAGTATCATCTAAGGCACTGATAAAAAGAATCGGGATATCCTGAGTCTGAGGATTAGCTTTGAGTTGAGTACAGACTTCATATCCGTCTAATTCTGGCATCAGAATATCTAATAAGATTAGATCGGGTAATACAGCTTGAATCGCATTTAATGCTAACTTTCCATTTAAAACTTTACGGGTTTTATATCCATTTTCGGTTAACATATCCGACAACAGGCGAAGGTTATCGGGATTATCATCAACCAGGAGAATATCGGCTTTCGGTTGAGCCTGTGTCATTGTAATGCCTAATAATTAATGATTAGATGTAAATTAATCTTATTATAAGCTGGCTATACTCCCTCTCCAAAAGAGGAAGAGTGATATTTTTGATGGGATAAAATATAGCAGTGGGAGAGACAGAAGAGATCCCAGATTGAATCAATCAACTGAGATTAACCATGCAGTACGCTATAATAAGTAGCTTGTTGTATTTTACACTTCTCAAAAAACGTCTTTAGTAAACATGGCAAATCAGCCGACAATTGCGATATCCCATCTGGGTTGCGAAAAAAATAGAATTGATACCGAACATATCTTGGGGTTACTGGTCAAAGCCGGTTACTCGGTAGACTCCAACGAAGAATTGGCTGATTATGTGATTGTCAATACCTGTAGCTTTATTGAAGCGGCGCGGGAAGAATCGGTGCGGACTTTGGTAGAATTAGCCGAAGCAGATAAGAAAATCGTTGTCACCGGTTGCATGGCGCAACATTTTCAAGCGGAACTATTAGATGAATTACCCGAAGCAGTTGCGGTTGTGGGAACTGGGGATTATCATAAAATTGTAGACGTGATGGAGCGGGTACAACAGGGTTCGCGCGTTACAGAAATCACCCCAGAACCGACTTATATCGCCGATGAAACCGTTCCCCGTTATCGTACCACCAGTGAAGGGGTAGCCTATCTCCGGATTGCTGAAGGCTGTGATTATCGTTGTGCCTTTTGTATTATCCCTCATTTGCGAGGTAATCAGCGATCGCGTACTATTGAGTCTATTGTCGCCGAAGCGCAACAACTCGCCAATCAAGGGGTAAAAGAAATTATATTAATTTCTCAAATTACCACTAATTACGGTATTGATATTTATGGTAAACCCCAACTGGCGCAACTGTTACGAGCCTTAGGAAAAGTTGATATTCCCTGGATTCGGATGCATTATACCTATCCTACCGGATTAACGCCTGAAGTCTTAACCGCCATTCAAGAAATTCCCAACGTTTTACCCTATTTAGATTTACCTCTGCAACATTCCCATCCTGACATTTTACGCGCCATGAATCGACCGTGGCAAGGGCGGGTGAATGATCGGATTATCGATAATATCAAATCTGCCTTACCAAATGCTGTATTAAGAACGACGTTTATTGTCGGCTTTCCTGGGGAAACCAACCCCCACTTTGAACATCTTCTCAAGTTTGTCAAGCGTCATCAATTTGACCATGTTGGGGTGTTTACCTTCTCCCCAGAAGAAGGTACCCCGGCTGACAATTTACCCAACCCTGTCCCTCAAGCAGTGATGGATGCCCGTCGAGATGCCTTAATGCAGGTACAGCAGCCCATTTCATTACAACGAAATAAAAGCTGTGTGAATAATATTGTAGATGTTTTAATTGAACAAGAAAACCCCGCTAGCGGTGAATTAATCGGACGGTCTGCCCGGTTTGCCCCGGATGTCGATGGGTTAGTTTATATTCAAGGTAATGCCCGTTTGGGTAATATTGTCCCCGTGAAAATTACCGATGCAGATGTTTATGATTTGTATGGGGAAACAGTTTAAGCAATAGCCGCCCCCAAATCTCTGTCCCAAAATCCCATCTTCAATCGGAAAGTTGGCTAGCGCCAAACATTTTCCTACGGGAAAGCATCCGCTCATTTCCCCCATGCGTTGGGAGCTAGGGGGCGGGGCTTTGATAGATGTGGGCTTTGAGAAGTGGGGGATGTGCAAGTCCAATTCCCCCCAGTCTTGGGGGGCTAGGGGGGCTAAATTTAGAATGAGCGAAGTTAGGGAGTTTAACCCTATAGCTCTATCTGTGAGTGATTCAAAGTGATGATGCAAACCTTAAAATTGCATTGTTGAATCGCTTGATTGAGATTTTGCACCTTACAATTAAGCATCAAAACCCGAAACGTACCGAATGTACTTTACCAAAAGGGTTGACAACCGTACAATTGAAGATTCTGAATTATAGGATATAAAGGAACACATTAATTATGGATGCAACCATTCAAACCATTCATGGCCGAGAAATTCTAGACTCTCGTGGTAACCCAACGGTTGAAGTGGATGTTGTTTTAGCTGATGGTAGCAAAGGACGGGCGGGTGTTCCTTCAGGTGCATCTACTGGCATTCGTGAGGCTTTAGAATTGCGCGATGGTGACAAGAGTCGCTACAACGGTAAAGGCGTATTGAAAGCCGTTGAGAATGTCAATACAACCATTGCTGAAAATCTCACTGGTATGGATGCTACCAACCAGGCCGCTATCGACAATAAAATGCTTCAACTCGATGGTACAGAGAATAAGGGCAAATTTGGTGCAAATGCGATTTTAGGGGTGTCTATGGCAGTTGCACGAGCCGCTGCGATCGCAAAAGATCAACCCCTATACCAATATCTGGGTGGTGATGATGTCAATTTATTGCCTGCCCCTTGTTTTAATATTATTAATGGGGGTGCTCATGCGGATAACAGTGTAGACTTCCAAGAGTTTATGATTGTGCCTGTTGGTGCGCCCACATTCCGGGAGTCTTTACGCATGGGAGCAGAGGTCTATCATGCCCTCAAATCCATTTTAAAGCAAAAAGGATACAACAGTAATGTTGGAGATGAAGGGGGTTTTGCTCCTAATTTAAAGGCGAATATTGAGGCAATTGAAGTTATTTTAGCTGGGATTGAAAAAGCGGGATTAAAACCTGGCGAGGATGTGGCGATCGCTCTCGATCCAGCGACCAGTGAATTATATCGCGAAGACGGCAATTATTTGTTCTATAAATCGGATAACAGCAAAAAAACTTCTGAAGAAATGATTGCCATTTGGGAAGATTGGGTGAATCAATTCCCGATTATTTCGATTGAAGATGGTTTAGGGGAACAAGATTGGTCAGGTTGGCAACAAATGACCAAGAAAATAGGGGATAAAGTTCAATTAGTGGGGGATGATGCTTTTGTGACAAATCCCGCTATTATCAAAAAGGCTATTGCTGATGGTGTGGGAAATAGTACCTTGGTTAAAGTGAATCAAATTGGTTCTATTACGGAAACTTTAGCCGCTATTGCTGATTCTCATGCTGCTGGATATACTTACATGATTAGCCACCGTTCGGGTGAAACTCCGGATGATTTTATTGCGGATTTAGCTGTCGCAACCTCAGCCGGACAAATCAAAACGGGTGCCCCTTGTCGAGGTGAACGGTTATCTAAATATAATCAATTACTTCGGATTGAAGAACAGTTAGGTAGCAAAGCTAAATATGCCGGAAAAACAATGTTTTCTCGTCCTGTAACGGCTTAGTCTATTCTGCTAGAGGATGGGTTGTGCGATCGCATAACCTATCTTCAAACTCAACACCAATATTGACTATGAAATATGAAAGAGGATTACTCTTTTTCTTGATAGCGCTTTCCGGGTTATGACCTTTTTTGTGCCACTGCTGAAACAACGAGGATATTTAGATCGAATTCATCTCACTATTTGTGTTGTCGGTTCGCGCAAATTAGATGAATTTATTAATTTTGATTATTCTCAAAAAGGATGGCAAATTTTTGCTCCTAATTTAACAATCTATGGTTTTGATGCAGATCAAGAAGCGTGCGATCGCAGAAATAAAGAGTTAGAAAATCAGTCTATTAATTGGGAAGAAAAACATATTCCGTTGGCGGTATGGAATCAAACAGGAAAAGCTATTCTTTATATTACGAAACATCCCGGTTGTTGTTCATTGTATCCTCCTAATACAGCCGTTGTGGATCGATTTCATGAATATGCTGATCGCCATAAATTGATAGAGACAAGGGAGGTACAAACAACAACTTTAGATGAATATTTTGCTGATAAAAATTGTTGTATTGATTTTTTACAACTGGATGTTCAAGGGGGAGAATTAAACGTTTTACAAGGTGCAACTCGGATTTTAAAACAGCAAATTTTGGCAATAGAAGCTGAAGTTAATTTTATTGAATTATACCAGAAACAGCCTTTATTTAGTGATGTTGATTCTTTTTTAAGAAGTCAGGAATTTACCTTGTTAGATTTTGGTCAAAGATGGTATGCTCAACGTCAAGAAGTTCCAATGCATTCTCGTCAACATATTGGACAATTAGCCTGGACAGATGCCTTTTATTTTAGAGATTTAGTTCGTTTAGATCAAAATCTACGATTTAAAACCCCTCAACAAATATTAAAATATGCTTGCATTGCAGATATGCTGCATTTTTATGATTATGCTTTGGAAGCTTTGGGCTATTTGACATTAAAATATGGAGAAGATTACAATTATAATTTAACAGATTGTATTATAGAAGCCTTAGAACAAAATCCAGAAGCCACCCGTTATGGCATTGATTCTATTCCCTTAGTTGCCAAACTGAAAAAATTAGCTAATATTTAAAGTACCTAAACTCTATCAAAAATAAAATTCTTCCTATAATTATAGGTTTTATAAATCAGTATCCTATAATCATTGTAAAAGATATCGTCAAAATTAATACAATAAATTACTACTAATATTGAGGAAAACTGTCATGATCAGTTATACTATTAAACTAAAGTCTTAAATTCTCAATTATGCAAATTCGTCGTCGCCCTCCCAGTCCATCTGTTCAAGTTGCTAGCTTAAGCTATGAAGTTAAAACCCATGATGCCGAACCTCAAAATATTTTAGAAGAAATTGTTTGGTATAAAGATAAAGAAATTACGAATTTAAGAGAACAAATTCCTTTAATTAAACTCAAACAGCAAGTTGATAAAGCTGCACCGCCTAAAGATTTCATTCAAGCCTTAAAATCGAGTCCAACAAAGCCTGCTATTATCGCCGAAGTTAAGAAAGCTTCCCCCAGTAAAGGTGTGATTCGAGAAGACTTTGACCCGGTGAAAATAGCACAAGCCTATCAAAAAGGTGGCGCAAGTTGTATTTCTGTATTAACAGATAAAAAGTTCTTTCAAGGCAGCTTTGAAAACTTAGCAAAAGTTCGTTCAACCGTTGATTTACCTCTTTTATGTAAAGAATTTATTGTTTATCCTTATCAGATTTATTTAGCCCGTGCTTATGGTGCAGATGCTGTATTACTCATTGCAGCCGTTTTACCCGATCAAGACCTCAAATATTTTAGTAAAATTATCAAATCTTTAGGGATGACTGCATTAATTGAAGTGCATACTATTGAAGAACTCGATCGCGTTTTATCCTTAGATAAAGTAGACTTAATTGGTATTAATAACCGCAATCTAGAAGACTTTTCTGTTAATTTAGAAACCACCCGTCAACTACTGAAAGAACGAATTGATCAAATTCTATCCCGTGATATTCTGATTGTGAGTGAATCTGGATTATTTAGCCGCAATGACCTCAATTTTGTCAAGGAAGCCGGTGCATCTGCGGTGTTAATGGGTGAATCTTTAATCAAACAACCCAATCCAGAAACCGCCTTACATCAGTTAATTGAATCACCCTAATACAACGGGATTTAGTAATTCTAGCAGAAACTAAATTGAGTCTGTTTCCAAGGTAAATCCATCATTTTTGCCGCTGCTACCGCAATTGGCCGATCGGTTTTCTGGTTGATCTCAAACTGGGCAAATTACTCAAACCCAGAATCACTCTGACTGCCCCGGAAAAACTATTGCGATCAAAACAGTGATCTTTTTTCTGTGTTGGGGAAATCGGTTTTTAGCTTGATCTCAAACTGGGCAAATTACTTAAACCCAGAATCACTCTGACTGCCCCG
>CAYNXM010000293.1:0-4138 GCA_964401105.1 uncultured Lyngbya sp.
ATTTATCGTGCAGTTCGGTTTGCAGTTCGTCTAGGGTTTGAAATTGAAGCCCAAACAAAAGACTATATTCACTATGCGATCGGTAGTGGCGTTTATGAGAAGAAATGGCATCAAGATTCAACCTCGAAAACGGTACAGAAAGTTCCGGCTTTAGAAACTCGATTAAAAAGTGAATTGAAGTATATTTTACAGGCAGACTATTGGCAACCTGCTTTACAGCTTTTAGGGGAATTAAAAGCGTTGCGATGTATTCATCCAACTCTTGAATTAGATAAGAAGTTATGGCGCAATATTCGTTTAGTAGATCGCTGTTTGAGACAATTTGATCCACAGAAACAACAGTTAACTCATTGGCAAATGCGCTTAGATGTGATTCTGGCTCATTTAGCCCCCCAATACCGTCAAATTGTTGCAGAAGCTTTGCAGCTTCCATCCGATGATATTCAACGACTACAACAGCTTGAACAAAGTAAAACGAAAATTAATCAATCAATTTATAACTGTCAACGTCCCAGTCAATTTGTGCAGTTATTTAAACCTTACGATCTGCCACTATTGATTTTAATTTCCGTGCAAAGTTCCCGGTTTGTGCGGCGAAAAATTTGGCAATATTTAACCCAATGGTGTATAATTAAGCCACTGTTAAATGGAAACGATCTTAAAGCATTAGGATATAAACCCAGCCGCCAATTTAAGCAAATGCTGGAGGATATCTTAGCCGCAACCTTAGATGGCGTTGTCAGCGATCGCACAGCCGCTATTGCTTTTATTCAAAGCCGTTATCCGCTCATAACCCTCTAGAAAACTATCAGGCTTTATTAATTCTTTACTGAAATTATCATCGACTTTACTATATCTTGAAGACACTGTAACAATTTGAGCGTTATTCTAAAAGAAGAATGTCAGAAGTATAAAGTTCATCCGACTCACCGGGTTACTTGATAACGTGTAGCATTCTTGAATGATGTCCATCTGTCTTTAACAGCTCTCTTACGAAGTAGTCATCCACTGGCTACTTTTTTATTGATAATTTTATGACTCAATAGAGTTTACTCAACTTCTTTTTCTTTGGGGTATCTCCACAAGGATATATGATTTTTGCGATTGGCTCGTATATTCGAGTTATAGCGCTACGCGTGCGCGGGAACGCTTAACTGCGGTGCGACCCCCACGCCAACGCTCTTGGCAAGCTCTATAGCTTATAACACAAACTCTACCACCTCAGCCAACTGTTGAGACGCAGCTTCTGGGGTATAGGATGCAATAATGTCTTTTGATTTTTCACCCATCTGTTGACTTAGGTGAGGTTGTTTAATAAAATTAGCCATTAGATCCGCTAACGTTTGAGGCTGGTTCGGATCAAAAATATAGCCATTTTCCCCAGTTTTGATTAACTCTGAAGAACCTGCACCTTTAGAACAAAGTATGGCTTTACCGAATAACATCGCCTCTGAAACCACCATTCCCCAAGTATCCTCAAAGGTGGGTAAGACAAATACATCAGCCTTGCGGAAATAATCCCCCAATTGATTATAATTCACCCATCCTAACCACTGAACCAATTGCTCTAATCCTTGAGTTTTTGTCCATTGTTCGAGTTCTGGACGTTGTTCCCCGTCCCCAATAATTTGTAAAGTATAGTTAGAATAGTTTTGTTGTTGGAGTATAGCACAAGCTTTCAGCAGTTGATCGAGTCCTTTACGAGGAATCACCTGACCGACAAATAAAAAGACTGGATGAGTTACACTAGCGGTTGAACTTTTATCTGTTTCAGTTTTAGCCAGTAAAGTTTTGGCTTCTGCCACTTCGTAGGGTCTGGCAAATATCCGTTCAGGTTTAGCCTGTAAAGTGTTAGTCAGATAAGCTTTTCCCCGTTGACTGTTGGTAATAAAAGCATCTGCCATTTTCACCATGGCGCGTCGCCAAGTCAGGCGAAACGGAGAATTGAGATAATCAACTGTGGGAGAACTCCCTTCATAAGCAATAACAACTCGCCATTGCCCTATTGGTTTAAATAATAATGCCAGTAACGTCCATAGGGAAAAACCACTGGTAAAGATCACTTTTGGTTTAAATTGCAAGAGTTCGTTGACAATGGCAGGAGAAAGTTTAATAAAACCTTTGTTATAATTGGCACCACTGGCTTTTGTTTCGATAAAACCCATCTGGCCAACAACTTGAAGATCAAAGGTATTTTCACATCCAGCAGTAAAACCTGACCAAAACCCAGTATAGATTTTTGTCTGGGGATAAAGCTGAGAAAATTCACGAAATAGGGGTTGCCAATAGTTTCCCCGCGCTAAAGACGGCAACAGCCAAGCGATACGACAATGTTTAGATAGCACTAGACTTGAGGGTGAGTTGATGAGCCATTCCAGTCTAGCATTGCTGAAAAAGTGACAAGATCAGAGGGTAAGAGGGAGAAATAGAAGGGCAGAGGGGTAGAGGGGCAGAGGGGTAGAGGGGCAGAGGAGATCAACTGTTATCTACACCCCATACCCTATTATTTAACTTAAGCCTAACCAAGCTAACAAACCTTGGTTGGTAAAATATTCGATAGCTAATGTAATCACAAAACCGATCATAGCAGCGCGGCCATTCAGGCGTTCGGCATAGCGGTTGAAGCCAAACTTCGGTTCTTCTAAATTAGGGGATACTGTGGGTGATGGTTGAGTCATTTATCTAAATCTCCAAGTCAAATCATTAGTTCAGATCCTATTGTATAGCGCTACGCGAATAGGTGTTTGACATCGCTATAAAGGTTTTTCTTAGAGAGTTGATGGGGAGTCAGTTTTAGACTCCCCTCAAGCATCTATCTTATAATAGCGTTGATTAGACTATAGAAGAGATCTTCTACAACTTGATGTCGAATGCTTGCCCTTAGCTTTTGATCGACTTGCTTCTTCACCTTCCCGTCGTGATAGAGTTTTCGGTATTTCTCTCCTAGCTCGGTTTTCAGAGCAGCATTAGAAACTCGAGTTACAATCCTACGATTGATCCATTGCCACAATGCAGTTCGACACAACTGTGACCCAGATTTTTTAGACTTCTTAGAGTTGCCCGACCATTCCCGAGTTGGCGCATCTCCAAGGGCTTTGCGGAATCGCCTCAAGCTCAAGTACTTCTTCGTTTTCTTCTTGGAATAGCGCCCCTTTGTTCTTTTGACAATTGGTTTGCCATCCTTCCCTAGGAAGTCCTCTAGCGGGTAAATTTGAGACAGTATTAAAGCCGAACAACGTAACCCAAATCCAAACTGATCAAATACTTGGCGGTAAGGATCAAAGCGTGAATCGTTGCAATAGATTTCTTTGAGTTCAGCCTCTAGGCGGTCATCCTCTAATATATAGTGATAGAGCGCACCAGCATCAAACCGAGTGGGTTCTGAAATACCTAACCCCTTAGAGTTTTCTAGCATCAGATCGTAGCGCTGAGACTTGCGCTCTCCTGCTACCCATCCCCAGAATAGGGGCGCGTTTATTGTCTTCTTTGCCGCCTCGGGAAACTCATGAGACAGGACTTGATGCAACCGATTGATAATGGCTGTCGTAATCCGGGCATTGTGAGAAAGTTTAAAGTGGATTTCTCTCATCCGCTGCACCACAGAGTCACGTACAGTTACCCATCGGGCGGGATTGTCATTATAATGCCAATAGTAGAGTGCCAGACTATAAGCGTCAGCCTCATCGTCTTTATCCGGTATATCGAGAATCTCAGATCTAAACTTAGGTAACCGCGTGTTGTGTACGAGCCTGACCTCAACGCCGTTTTCTTCCAGGTGATGCAGCCAAAACTTGATATAGTGCATTCCGGTAGGTTCAAGCACTACTACATCTGGTTCAAGGTCTAGAAACTGTTTCAAACCCAATGTGTTAGTTGAAACCTGCTCAAATTCTGCATCAAGAAAATCCTCCCTTGGGTCACTGGGAAGGGCTTCTAGGCAGCATAAAACCAGCCTATCTTTGCAGGCATCTGCGCCAAATATTCTCATGTCATTATGTTGGGAGTGTAATAGCTTAGTTAACCGATCTCAGCCCGTGATACTCCCATAGGCCATTGTCAGCCCGTATCGCTGTCTGGGCATTGCTACCGGGTGGAGAGGTTAGCCCACGATAATGTATGGGCATCGTCTAAGCTTCAA
>CAYNXM010000294.1:0-4526 GCA_964401105.1 uncultured Lyngbya sp.
TTCTGAACTCAATCTAATTTCAGAATTTGATTCATCGACTAAATTTCCGATATATCCACCTACATAATGAGAACGAATCAACCAATAATCTTGAGGTTTAAAATTATTAATCGTTCGCTCTCTTTCTGCTAAAATATGTAAGGCAGCACTCTGACATCGACCTGCTGATTTAGCTCCTGTTTCAGTTTTCCACAACATTGGAGATAAACTAAAACCGACTAACCTATCTAAGCAGGAACGAGCCTCTGCTGCATGAACTAAATTCAAATCGATTTGTCGGGGATGAGCCAAAGCAGTTTGAACAGCTTTCTTCGTAATCTCCGTAAACGTAACCCGGACAACTTCAACATCTTGATTCTTCAAGTTTAGTGCATCCCATAAATGCCAAGAAATAAATTCCCCTTCTCTATCTTCATCTGTTGCCAATATAACTCGATTACTATTTTTAATAGCCTGTGCTAGTCGATTCAAAACCTTTTTACTATTAGAACTGCGAGAGATATAATCACAAAATATTCGTTGGTTTTGAGTATCAAAAGTAAAACCCATACCCAATTGACCCGATTTAGACAACTCTCGAACATGACCATAACAGGCAATAACAGTGTAATCAGTCCCCGCATATTCGGTGAGCTTTTTAATCTTACCTGGAGATTCGCAAATTAGAAGATTTTTAGACATGATTTTAGTTATTAGTTATTAGTTTTTAGTGGTTGGTTTTTAGTTGTTAGTTTTAAGATCTAAACCCTTTATGGGTAAGTGCAACCTTTCAGGAAATGAAGGCTGTATTTCGTCTATGACATTAGTTTCAGTAGAAGGCTGTATCTTATCCGTAGTAGCTTCAGTGGGTAGAGGCGGAGGAAACAACTCCGGTGTAGCATCAACTGCCCGTAACCCCATTTCCGCAAGGGCTTCAAGCACCTCAAACGGCAATTCAACCCGCGCAGCCGCTTCTAAAAAAGGGACATTCTGACGCACTAAGGCAAGAAACTTTTGAATCCTCTCAACAACCGGGTCGGTAGAAGTGGTGTATCCTTCTCTCAATGCGATCGCATAACCCCGTTCAATATCTCGCCAATTCGCTTGTCTGCCATCAGCTAGAGTTAGTACTTGAGTTTGAGAAGAATCAACTGCAACAATTGCCACACCATTAGAAGCATTCGGAGTCTGTGAAAGCGACACTTTTAAATCAAACGTATAAGTGCGTTTTTCTCCCGCTTCATTAAGCGTTACCACAACCAAGTTAGTCGGATAAACTGTTTCATGGGGATAATCTTCACGAATAACTCCAGTTGCAGGAGTTTCTACTACACCTTTTAATCGCAAAGGCTCAATCGTTTTCAATACAATTAGAGAAGCTTGTCCACTATCAATGGGGAGATCGGTATTGAAGACAATTTGATGAACATCCGCCAGGGAAATATATTGAATAGTTTCCCCATTGCGAAATTCAATCAAACTCTGCCGTCCAGGAATTAACACAACTTCGGTAGTTTGTGCGATCGCAACTCCCGCAACTACTTCAACAACTGTTGGAATTGCAAACGCTTTCTTGGTTGTGGTTGTGGTAAAGGTGAAAAAAAGCGTTAATATTGCGGTCACAAAGTGTGCCGTTAGGCGTATCGCGAAATGTGGTGATCGGCGGGTTACAAAGTGTGCCGTTCTTCGGATTGCAGTTGTCGTAACTAATGTATAGCAGTAGTTTAATCTGAATTGGAGCGCATTCGCAAAGTGTGCCATTAGACAGATTGGGTCAGGAAGCATATACTTCATCAACGCAAAGTCAGCAGCTTGGCGGGTCACAAGGTGTGCCATTAGTCGAATTACAGTTGATGTAATCCACGTATAGCAGTAGCGTGACTTAAATTGGAGCGCATTCATAAAGTGTGCCATTAGGTGAATGACAACAGGAAGCGCATACTTCATCAACGTAAAGCCTGACGTTAGACGTATCGCACCCAAAATCAATCGATTCCACTTCATATAGCAGTACAAGATATTATGTTTAACATTAGTAAAAGCGATCATGTTGGTGGTGTCGGTTGACCTCCCACTAAACTTTTATGCATAAGCTGAAAGTCAATTGTTGTTTACTTTTGACTTCTGACTTGCAGACTTGCAGACTTTCGATCACCTCCTCCCGTTTGGAACCCGAAACGTTACAAACCCGTTAACAAACAGCAAAACCTTCTCGCCTCGCTCAACCTGGAAGATTTTTAACTCCTCCGGTTCAGCATCTAGTCGAGCAGTCATCCGTTCTGTTAAAGTTTCAGTAAGCCCTTTAATAAACGCTGCTTCCGGTTCTTGCCGATTTTGTTGTGCAGTTGTAGTACTAGAAAGTCCAGTTGTTTGAGTTTGAACTTGCTGTGAAGGTTGGGTAATATTGTCCGCCGCTTCTGAAATTCCAGCCATCAAACCCACTGCAATATCACTACCCAAGCCGGGGCCTGCATCAGAACCCTTAATCTTTTCAGCAATTAATACCTCTCCTCTTTTCCCTCTCAATATCAAAGGCGTAATGGCAGCGCCATTGTAACCTTCCTCTGTGATGGGAATTGTTTCTTGTCTGCCATCGGGATGAACCACTGCCATCACCGACTGAAACACTTGACCTGCATCAGAAATAAACGAAACTGAGACAATAAGCTGAGTCCCTTTTTCCAAGGCGGATGTACCATCAGAAGCCATTAAAGGTTCAGTTAATTCAACCAAAAACATCCCATCCGTACCATCTATTTCTTGGTTCCAATGCAACGGAACTACGACTTTACCTTCAGCCGTTGTACCAATAGCAACTTGAACTTCTTGATAGTTGGGGTTAGCATATTCAGAAGTTTGATTTAGAATTCCTTGCATTCCAGGAGTTAAATCATCACCCCTCTGAGACACATTCTGAGGTTTAGGAATGGGTTCATTACCCACGACTACCGATGCAATGGGTGAATTGGAATCTTGTTCAACTTCAGAAGTAACTTGAGGTTCAGCCTGTTCTGTTTGAGATATTGGAGTATTTTTAGGTTGAAAATTAGTTTGCTGAACTTGACCCAAAGCCGCTAATTCATTTTGAGATATTTGATTACTTCGAGATGGTAAATTAGTTTGCTGAACTTGACCCAAAGCCGCTAATTCACTCCATAAACTCAAATCATCAAATTCTTCTTCTTTGGGAGTTGGAGGTGGCGGAGGTGCTTGAATTATAGGTGGTGGAGGCGGTTTAACATTTGGTTGCACCGGGGTTGGTAATTGTCGCGGTGGTACAACTCTCGACGGTGGAGATGGAGGCGGCGGTGAGGGTCGTGTTGTTGTAGTGGGTAATGGTCGAGGTGGAGGCGGTTTTGCAGGGGGAGAAGTCGGTTGTTGAGTTGACCGCTGAGGTGATGGCTGAGGTGATGGTTGAGTAGTAGGTCTCTTTTTCTTACCTTCATTCGGCAAGGGAGATTGAAGATTACGGACTGCGACTTCTGCCCGTTCTCGATATAACTGTTCTTGAAGTTCTTGAATTTTTTTAGCTTGTTCATCCTCGACTTCTTCAGGAGTCAAGGCAATGGGTTCAGGAGATTTCTCTGTACTAACAAACATCATCCACATCAAGGAAGCTATCAACACCACTAAACCGATTAATCCTGCATGAAATAGCGTCTTTAACAGCGGATTTTTAGTCACATCCGGCGCTGATTCTTTACGAATTGGATGTTGATTTTCCTCTGATAAACCTAATAATATTTCTGCATCTGAGGTAACAGATTTACCATTCTGAGTTCCCGTCGTATTAGCCAGTTCTTCCAGAGAAATATTACTATTGTCACTTTCAGAAATAATTTGTGTTGATGAGTGTGTTTGATTCTCTTCAGAATTTAAAACCATGATTAATTTTCCTCAACAAGGCTTGTAACAACAACTTGATTTTTCAGTAATGAACGAATGCTTTCACTAAAAGAGTGAGTTTGTTCGTCGGGTAATAGTGGTGATATTTGCTCAGGAATTGCCTTTAAACCAATGCGCCGCCGAATTAAAACTTCTCCCACTTCTCCTTGATTATTTGTTTCAAATCGGGCAGCAACAATCCCCACTTGCCATTCTCCTAATGCAATTTCAACAGGTTCAGAAGTCTCATAAATTACAACTGTTGATTTCAGTTGTCCAGTCAGAACCGCTTTAGGAATAATCTTTTCACCCATCAGTTTGAGAAACTCACCTCTAAATTGAGGTTCCATTAAAAAGCTACCCATATAAACTTTTGAAGGAACCTTTGTATCATAAACAGACACCCCGGAATCCTCTTCACCCGAAGGTAATTTGTTATCCCATTCAAACATCATTTGAATGAAAGATTCGGCTGTAGACTTAAGGACTTCTGCTTCTCTATGAAGGGGTGAGACTTGTACAATATCGGTGGCTGAACCATCTGACATCTGTACATAAGTTCTATCCATTGTTGACAAGGAACGATTATTGAAGATTAAAATTAGACCTCCCAACGTTCCGAAACAAAGGCTAGCTGCGAGTAACAGTAAGGCAATTAGAAA
>CAYNXM010000295.1:0-2595 GCA_964401105.1 uncultured Lyngbya sp.
TGCTGCCCGTGAGGGCAGCATAGATGCTAGCTTGTTTTGAAAGCGGGTTTTGCCGATTTTTAATACCCAGTTTAACAATCGAATCAGTATTAATTATGGATCATGCACCGATTCACCGAAAAACAATAATTAAACAATTAGTAGAAGCAGCAGGACATCAAGTACTATTTTTACCGAAATCTTCTCCTGATCTCAATGAGATTGAGCCTGATTTTAGCGCATTGAAGAGAGCAAGAATGTATGCAAAACCTGGTAGATCTATAGACAAAATTATTCAAGATTATTGCACTGCATGATGTATTATTCTTATTTGAAATGACTATAAGTGCAAAACTTGTTAAAAGTGCTGGAACTTTACAGTAATTCAATCGCCGCTTTTCTAGAGCGATCGTCAACATCGATATAGCGCTGCAAGCTTGAAATTGATTTATGGCCAGTGATACTTTTAATTGTCGCAAGCGGAACCCCTTGCTCGTGCAATTGAGTCGCTAGAGTCCGGCGAGGGCTATGCAAGCTTAACCCTCTTTGAGCCAACCCCGCATTGGTGCAAGCCCGCCGAAACCACTTGTCACAGCTTGAAGTTGTAACGTGCCGCTCAGGATTAATCGGACTAGGGAATAAATACCCAAATTCTGGGGGCTTATAGCGACTTAGGGCCAAACCAAGCGCTCTACAAATCGGGACTTCGTGAGTATCAGCCTTTCTTCCCCCAGCTTGTTTGCGGGTGTGAGCCTTGAACAAAATATCAGATCTTGGGATTGAACGGTAAGGGGTCTGATAAGCGTCCAGCACTTCCAACTGAACCACCGCACCAATTCTCTCCCCTGTGTATCGAAGAATGGTGAGAATCAATGAATGACTCTCATTCTTGATCGCATTGTAGAGCTTTTCATAGTCTAAATTTGATAGTATCCCGGCTTGACCACACCGTCGGTTTTTCGCCATCACACAATCTCCCAAATTGGACTGATTCTATTCTAAACAGGGAGTAGTTGCCCAGAAAAGCCTAAAATCGATATGCTGCAATGCATTTCTATAGCTGCGTTCTGGCGATTTTTTCACATATCCTTATTTTACCCAAAAGACGGACATAGTTGTCAAACCAAGGTAAGAGATTTTTTGCAGTCAATCAGCTAATAACCTCTTGTCGCCAACCTCAACGCAGAAGATGATGAGATTACAGCTTGTTTAAATCGATCTCGACCATCTGAAGCCTTTAAATCGATTTTAGTGCAATGAGATTGAGTCCTTTCAATCAGTTTCTACTATTGGAGTTAAAATCAGATTAGTTGAAGACGGACACAAGAAATTCCATAAACGATTAAGACTTTGAATAATCAGAACAAAAAGCTTCTTATGTCTAGAAGTTGTTGAACGCCTGACCCGAGATAGGCAATTGGCTTTAAAAGTGGGTAGAATAAAGTATTCAGCCATTTTTGAATTCCCTCTCGTAAATTAAGAAATGTTCCAAAAATTATGAGGCTTTGGCAGAACAAGAAAAGTCAGATTTGAACACAGTGAAACAATATTTATCAACTCTTTCAATGAATGAAAGAGTTCTAAGTATAGAGAGCTTGCCCGACTGAGAGACCCGTGAATCATTCAATAAAATATTGACAATAGAAAAAATATAAAATGAGGCTAACCTATCGTTGTGAAATTTTGGAGTGGAATATTTCAAAAGCATTTGAAATCAGTAGCCTTGGCAAACATCCATTACAATTTGATGATGGATATGAATATGCTCCAGGTTGGCGTTTTTTTGTAAATCCCGGAATTTCTGTTATTACCTGTGGGAATATAGATACTAATGAGAACAGGTTTTTCTGTGATATTTCTTGCAAAAATGAACTCGGAAGTCTTGCCGACTTCCCTCGATTTGTAGCAAACACAAAAAGAAAAGGAGGGCTGGAATTATGGGGCTTTAATAATATAAACTTTGATGATAAGCTAGCCCGTGCTAATGGCTTAATGGTTGTTTCCGATGGTGACTTGCAGCCATTAATTCGGTTGTCTGCTTATGGTTCTGAGGAATGGAGAGATCAACCCACAGGATATAATTATAGTCTTTGGAAAATAGCTGAGGCTAATGGCTTGAAGGAAAAAGGGGCACTAGATTATACAGCAAAATATTGGCAACAGGGGGATTATAAGCGCGTTATCAATGATTCCTTGCATAATATAACGGTTACAAAACAAATTTTCAAATTGTTTGAAGCGGGAGAATTGATTGACCCTAACACAGAGAGAAAACTGCAAGCAATTAAAGTCAGATTTTAAGAGAGTCGCTTTATTCTCAAGAACTAGTATAAGTTGTTTGTCAGACAAAATAAGGGGAAATATATCAATAAAATAATCAGCAGAAAAGAAGATCACAAAGCGTAGTGATGACTTACAAAGTCTCCCGCCATAAAAACTAATAATTCAGAGAAAAAGTTATTGAAAACGTTGTAGCTAACTTGAATTTCATTTAAGTTGTTTGTTACTTCATACCTAAATCGATTTCGGTTTACCCGAGATTGACATTGGGTCGGGTCAGGTTTAATCAAAAGCCAAGTACGGGGAACACGGGGCTGGTTTTCCTTAATACTCCAA
>CAYNXM010000296.1:0-13078 GCA_964401105.1 uncultured Lyngbya sp.
GATCGCGGGACTAATTGCAATAGTTGTTACTTCTACTAAATAAACAATTAAACCCGTTAGCAGCGGCGCACTACCGGGATTTTTATTAATTTCACGAATTTTAGAACGAAAGCCTTCATCACCACAGATTTCTGTTCGCAATACTTCTAAAGTGACTTGCCAAAACGAACGTTTTCCACCTTTAGAAAAAGTAACAGCTTCTGACTCATGAGTTTGACTCCAAAGTTGATCGAACGCTTCATCCAATTGCCCTTGATGCTGTTCTAACACGGTTAACGCTTCCTGCGCCGGATGATAATTTTGCAGTAGTTGACGCTTTTGATTGATTTCTGTTGAAGTTAATTGAGTGTTCATCTTGATTTACTGTAACTTATGGACGAAATATTCCAAAAATTTTACTAAAAAATGACTGAGAACGGTTTGATTGACTTCTCCTTAAGTTTTCGCCTTCAGTAAAGTTGAGTAACGCTAAATACAAATCCTCCAGTATTTCTTCACCTATTGCTTCTCGCCAAACGGCTTTAAACTGACTTTCTCCTAATTCTCGCAGTATTTCCCCTAATTGTGTCATGGGATATCCAGCTTTGTAGATATCCTCAGCTTGTAACCAGATATCTAAAGCCTGTTGATAATATTGCACTGCTTGATCAAATTGTCGCTGTTCAAATGCAACTGTTCCCAATTGATGATAAGGAAGTGCCGCGTTGTAGAAATCCCCTGCATTTTCATAGATTTTCAATGCTTTTTGATAATATGCCACAGCTTGGTCAAACCGTCGTTGTTTTTGGGCAATCCTTCCCAGGTGGTGATAGTCAGAAGCCGCGTTGTAGAAATCCCCTTCATTTTCTTTAACTTTCAAGGCTTTTTGATAATACGATACAGCTTGATCAAAGTTTCGTTGTTCAAAGGCAACTGTTCCTAGGTGGTGATAGTCAAAAGCTGCATTGTAGAAATCTCCTGCATCTTCGTAGATTTTCAAAGCTTTTTGGTAATATTGCACTGCTTGATCAAAGTTTCGTTGTTCAAAGGCAACCCTTCCCAGGTGGTCATAGTCAGAAGCCGCCTTGTAGAAATCCCCTGCATTTTCATAGATTTGTAAGGCTTTTTGATAATATGCCACAGCTTGGTCAAAGTTTCGTTGTTCAAAGGCAACTATTCCCAATTGATGATAAGGAAGTGCCGCCTTGTAGAAATCTCCTGCATCTTCATCGCTTTTCAAAGCTTTTTGGTAATACTGTACAGCTTGATCAAAGTTTCGTTGTTCCTGGGCAACCCTTCCCAGTTGGTGATAGATGGCTGCAATGGTGTCATTAACTGAAGTATCCTCCAGGGCAAGTTCGTCGAGAATCTCTTGATAAACCTCTCTACTGTCCTCCAAGTCACCCCCATCTAACGCATCATTAGCATCATTTATCCGAATATACGTCCATAAGCTAAATGCTTCTTCTCCTTTAGCTTTGGCTTCAGCCAGAGATTCCCCAATTTGCTTAAGAATACGTCGTTTCAGGGCATTGAATTCTGGTTTTCGGTTTCTGCGTTGATAGATTTCTCCCAAGGTTGGTAGAATAGATTGGGCATAAATCCAGTCTTGTAGTTGTTCAGCTAGGCGAAGATATTGCAGCAGATTCAGTTCCTCAACGCGCAGAACATAGCTAGCCCAATCAGCCTCACTAATTAGTTTTTTATTATAAAGAACTGCTAGACTTGCGTAGAACTTCAACAACTTTTTTTCCAGTTGTGCCACCTCCTCTTGAATGTTTTCAATGGGGAGATTCACTAACCGTCTTCGCAGATACCAGGGTAAGGTAGGATGCAGTTGATAAATTCCTTCCTCTAAATGCTCTAAAATGCTAGCGGAGGTGGCTTCATTCAGAATTTGTCTCCATTGTTCTTTTTGCAAGTTCTCCCTAAAAACCGCACGATAGGCTTGTCCATATTCAGGACTTTCTGAAAACCTGCACAGCCAGTCTATATCTACCCGTTGAGAAAATAGCCCTAAAAACGGTAAGTGTTTCTGGGTTTGGGGAGAGAGAGAATTAAAGGAAAAATCTAACGAGACTAATAGAGATTTATCTCGTGTTTCCCCGTCGGCGAAGGTATCTAAGCCTTGCTGCAATGCGTTTATTAGTTGGCTGGGGGTATGGTTTCGCAGATGAGGCAATACGACTCGCAACGATAGGGGATGTCCGCCTAACAGCTTCAACAAGTCCAGATATTCAGCCGGGAGTTTGTCGCGGTTAACATCAACGGTTTGCAATATCTTGGCGGCGAATTCTTCTACATCGGTTTTGGAAAGTCCGCTTAAGTTGAGGCGAGTATAACCACAGTCTAACCAGGGTTCATCCTGACGACTGGTGATGAGTACCCAAGATTGCCCTTGCCGCATGGCTTTGAGGAAGCGTTTTAGCCTATCTTGTTCTTCCGTAGATAGTAAAGGTTCATTTCCCGCAAACCCGGCAACGGGTTCAAAGTTATCCCAAATGAGTAAACAGGGGTTTGTTTGCAGGTATTTTATCACCGCCTGTTCCTGTTGTTCTAAGGGTAACTGAGAAAATCGATCTCCAGCAAACCCGCGCCCAATTTGGTTAATAACAGTATTGAGAGTTGCCCCTTGTTCAAAGGAGGTAAAGAAGATATTACCCCGTCCGTTTGTATCCTGCAACCAGTGGGCAAACCCAACAGTGAGTTCTGTTTTACCCACGCCGCCAACACCCTGCAACAGTACAATATTGTTTTGACGAAATGCCCGTTCTAGCCGTAAGATGTCGTAACCTCGGCCAATAAAGCCATAAGTTCCGGTATCGGGAATATCCAGAGTATGCGTTGGACTGGTAGTGTCGGTATTGTTCTCAATTTCGTTGAGGATATCCAAAAAACTATTACGATCCTGCTGTAGCGGTACATACGGCTGATAAGATTGTTGTTGATAGAGAATGGGAACTAACCAGTCTTGGAGTGGACGTTTTCCCCTGGGACTCTGACGTAGGGGTTGATTTAATACCGACAGTCGCGCCTTGGCAACGGCTTCTGATATTGTGGTTCCTGTGGTTAACTCGCCATAAAACCGCCCCATAAATTCTCGCGCGGCATCGGCATAAACAGAATAAGCCATCGCCACCACTCCCATTGCCCCGGAAAATACCAACCGACTGGCAACGGAGGAAAACTGTTCTTCTCCTCTCTTGGTGCGCGTTCCCTTGCGCCCGCAGGTGGCGCGGGGTCGCACCGCTTCCTGGGCAGACTTACAAGCATTGAGAACAAACACCGGAACCCGACAATCTTGTAAACTTTGGGCAATACGGTCTGCTTTTACCACCTCTGGCTTACCGTCGAGGGTTTCAAACACTAATTCTCCCTGTCCGCTTCCCCGTAGAGTAAATTGAGGATTATCTGCATCATCGGCCGTAAAAGTACCGTGTCCGTCAAAGTGAACAATATGATAAAAGCCTTTTTTATGGGCGTTGAGTTCTCGTTCAAATTTTGCAAAACTAGGGGGACGTAATACTTTTAGATTAACGCGATACGGGCAAGCCCACGCTTCGCGAACGCCAATCGGTTTCAAGGCTTCTACCATCGGACGGGCAATGGTTTGAAAGCCGATATCCTGTTCATAAGGACGGGCAATAATCAGTAATATATTTAATTTTTCATTGGGTAATTCCGGAAGTTCTGCCCGCACTTTAAAGTCACTTAAGCTTCGATAAATTCCGGCGAGTTTAGGGGCTAAAAATAGATCGTCGGGAGAGTAGAGTAATTCCCAGGGTAAATTTAAAATAGTGGAGTTATCGGAAATAATCCCTAATTCACAGTCATCTAAACCCGCCCTAGTTGCTTCTTGAAAAAAGTCTCGCCCTCTCTCATTGCTACGAAAGATTAATTCAAATAGTTGTTGTCCCCAGGCTTTAAACTGGCGTTCAATTTGTTTTGCTTGGTCAGGAAAGATGCCATAAGGATACCGTAAATATTCTTCTAAATACCAGCGAATATCAGTTAAAGCTTTTTTGTCAAAAGGGTGTTCAAATGCAACTGGATCGGTTATTCGAGGGTTAGCTTGTCCCCGTTGCCAAGACAGTCGGATTGTTTCTTCTTGATGAATGACACGCAACCAATGTTTTGTCATCTGCGCTTCCTAGTGTCATATTGTTTAATATATTTCAATTCTAGCCCTGAATTTCTCAACTGTCTTTATGTAGTTCAATATTAAATTGAAACTTAATTATTCTCATAAAAAGCAGCCTCTGTGGTTATTTCCCTATCATATTAATCATTACCAAGGCAAACGAGTGCCATCCCAAGAGAAAAACTCACCGCTATCTTTTGCTTCTAAATTTGCAATAACTGCCATTAATTGACTGACAGTTTTTTCAACTGGAAATAGCTTTTCTGGCGGAACATTACGTTGAAAGGGTTCGGATAAACGAGTATCTGTTGTACCGGGATGTAAGACTACAATAATATTATTTGGAACTTTACGGCGATATTCAATAGAGGCTGTTTTGATAAACATATTTAATGCTGCTTTGGAAGCCCGATAACCATACCATCCCCCCAAACGGTTATCGCCAATACTACCAATTTTAGCTGATATTGTTGCAAAAATACTCTGTTGATTATGTTGAAATAAAGGCTGTAAATGTTTAGCCAATAAAATAGCGCTAATACTATTAGTTTGAAAGTATTGCATTAAGTTATCTGCATTAATTTGTCGTAAGCTTTTCTCGGGTTGCAATGTTTCTGTATGTAAAATACCAACACAATTAATTACCCAATGCAGTTGATTTACTTCTGTTTTTATCCTATCCATTCCAGTAATAATTTGTTCTTCCTGTGTCACATCCATCGATAGACAAACAAGTCTATGATTAAACTGTTGTTCTAATTTTAATAGTTCACTGGCTGAATCTTTAGAACGATAGGTAGCGTAGATTTTATTAATATTAGGATGCTGTAATAAATATTGAACAAAACCTAATCCAATTCCTTGACTTGCGCCTGTGACTAATGCATTTCCTGTTAAATTGATCATTTTTATGTTCGTAGTAGTGCTTTAGCACCTATTTCTAAATAGTATTATCATAAATCACTTAGGGTGCGTCAGTGACACACCCTACAATACACAAATAACTTTAGCGCCTATTCCTGAATTATATTATCATAAATCACTTCGTAGGGTGCGTCGGTGACACACCCTACAATATACCAATTCTAAATAATTAATAATTATACGGATTTTTAGGTTCTGGAATCGGAGTTAATTTTGTGGCTTTAATAGTAAGTCGCCGTTCATTTTCTAAAGTTTGAGTGATCATTTCTCCTTCTATTTCTAACCAACTATCTTGAGGATAAGAGAATTGATTTTCTTCGGGTAATAATACAGGTAATCCAACTGGATAAGCATCGGCGGCACAACAAGTAATCACAAACCGAGATAACCATAAATAATTATCCGGTAAAGACGGGGGATAAATCACAAATCCAGTAACTTTTACCTGTTGTCCAGTGTAAGAATCCGGTTCAGGATTCACATTTAATAACCGTATCCATTCTATCAGCGATCGCTCTTCTGATTTAGCTGCTGTCCGAAAACTTTGAGGTTGAATTCGGGTATTGGGTAAAGACTCCGTTAAACCCCGTTGTAAGGCGGTTTGACTGCCAAAGGTTTGAGGTGTAATTAATAGTCCTAAAATTGCCGCCCCCAACACTAAGCCATTACTCCAATTGGGCGGAAAAAAGTTAACGTGTTGTAGGTTTGTTGCGTTGGCTGATACGGGCGGTTTTCCTTGATGTTGTGTTTGCCAAACTTGTCTAGCTTTTAGGCTTCCCATTACCAATAAACCTAAACCACCGATAATAGTTAAAGCGAAATAATTGGGATGAATTAAAATATTCAGTTTTCCTGTTATCCAATATTTCAACATTAAAAATCCCCAAGCAATTAATGCGATTGGTTCTAGCCAAGGTTGATAACGATGCCATTTTCTCAAGAAACGATTCACCATATTTAACTCAAGTATAAATTAACAGCTAAGGTTAATAAAAAGGTTAATTGAGCCGCTAATATCATCATATAAATTACAGCCCTGGATTTAAATACAGATAACATTAAACCCACTGTTTTGATATCTATCATCGGCCCAAATACCAGAAATGCAAGTAATGAACCGCCCGTAAACGCAGAGGCAAAAGAGAGGGCAAAGAATGCATCAACAGTTGAACAAATAGAAACAATTCCCCCCAATAACAACATGGCAATAATTGAACTAACCGGACTTTGTCCTAAACTGAGAATAAATTCTCGCGGCATTGCCACTTGAATGATAGCTGCAATTAAACTACCAATGACAAGAACACCGCCTAATTCCCGAAATTCCTGCACCATATTCTCTAAAATTAAATTAAGGCGTTCTTTTGAAGGATGCAGAAATAATGATTTTAATGCAGGTCGATCAATAACAACTTTTTTGTCTTTCTTTTTTAAGGTTGATTCTGCTTTCCAAGGGGGTATTGATTCGAGAGGAACGGGTTGATTAGATGAACCAATAAAGTAGGTTCCAGATTGTAATAAAGTGGAAGATTTATCATCAGTAGTATTTTTAGTCTTCGGATGAGGAGACGGTAAAAATCGTGCGATCGCAGGTTGTAAAAAGGGTCTCAAGTCTTTTTGAACCCCAAATAACCATCCTAAGGTTGTTGCAATAATCAGTGAAAATAACACTCGTAATACGACAATTTCAGGTTGATCGCGAAATGCAATCCAAGTTGACCAAATCACAATTGGGTTAATTGTGGGGGCAGCAAATAAAAATCCAATTGCCACTGGCCCTGGAATTCCTTGCATCAGTAACCGTCGCGAAACTGGAACGTTACCACATTCACAAACGGGAAACATAAACCCAACTAAACTACCGAATAATGCCCCCAAAACCGGATGAGAGGGAACAAAGGAAAGGAGTTTGCGTTCATCAACGAGTAACAGCAATACACTGGAAAATAACACCCCCAATAGTAAGAATGGAATCGCCTCAACCAGCAAGCTGAGAAATAAAGTGAATCCGCTATTTAACTGATTAATTAAAGTTGTCATGTCTTACCAATTTAGAAATAGGACAGTTGGCAGACTCGGGTTTCTTCTCAAGATGAACTCTCTATCAATCTTCAGTTATGCTTATTCCAACTTATCAGAATTTTGACCGCTTTTTCTGAGAAACTGATGAAAAGCTGTTGCAGATGAAGCCTGAAGATCGATTTAGAGGCAGTCCTAACGATGTTAAATCAAATTTATATTTTTGGTGAAAGTTTATCCGATTCCGGCAATATTTTTACCGTTTCCACCGCCGCCAGTCAACTGTTACCGACGATTTCGATCGCCCCCCCATCACCCCCTTATTTTCAAGGACGATTTGCCGATGGCCCAATTTGGGTGGATGAAATTGCCCAGTATCTCAATTTAAATCTTGTCCCGGCTACCACCCTCTCTATAGAACTTCCGATTGTAGCTAGACCCACGGGTGATTTAGCCATCAATTCCCTGTTTAATGGCGCTACAACGGCTGAAAGTGTGAATTTTGCATTGAGGCGCTCAAACCGGACAGACCAGTTCTGGGGAGTTTGGAGACGTGATTCCAGGGGTGTTGGGACAGGTGGATTGGTATTTAGACGATTTAGCTTCAACCGCTGCCTCTGCTAACCGGAGATGCATTGTATATCGTTTGGGCGGGTGGAAATGACTATCAAACCGTTGAAAATCCCGATCCACAACAAACGGTTAATAATTTAACCCTAACCCTCTCCAGAAAGGAGGGGGCAATAGAGTTACAAAAAATCAGACTATTTTACCGAGAAGATCGTTGAGAGTATTGTTGATTTTGTTGATTATACATTGCCACTAATACCCGACCTGGATCAACCCACTTCCCATCATATTTCAGTCCCCAGTGAAGATGAGGGCCTGTTGTGCGTCCAGTCATCCCCACTCTGGCAATTCTTGCCCCAGCCTCAATCATTTGGCCTTCCCGCAGCATCAGTCCACCCTGACGGTCAATAAAATATCGTCCTTGATTATCTTTTGAAACCTTGCCCTGAACATGACAATAAATATGAGTCCAGCGACCTGAGTCTATGGCAATACCAGTGCCACAGCGGCCATCTTCCCAAACTTCAACGACTTTACCGGCCCACCAATTGCGAATATAGCTCCCTTGAGGTGCAGCCATATCTAAGCCATAATGAAAGCCACTGGAACGGTAACCAAAAGGGGAAGTGTACTCCAAAAAGCTTTCTACTGGAAATGAAGCACCGGACCAATCTAATGCGGATGCAACAGAAGTGCCTTGAGGCTCATAGGCCCGAACCCGTCGTTGGACGCTGCCCACCGTTGCGAGACTGACGCTGATTAGCCCTGCCAGTAACAGCATCTTTTTTGACTGAATCAAGTACCGGGCAACCTGTATTGGCTGTTTCATCTTAATCGCTGAAAAGTAGTTCTCGTGATCAAAATAGGGACTGAATGAAGTACTGAAGGATGAGGATTTTTCTCAACCCAGCAGATATAGCATTCTAGCTTAAATAGCCTAACATGAAATTGCAGCTAGGATGGAGCTACATCAGGTTGGGAGATTTTGGCAGGAAGGCGCAACGATTTGCGATTGACTCTGATTCAAATGATTGAGAAAGTTTGATAAAGATGTGGGGATAATCCCCAACTTACCTTGAATTAAATTGAAAATCCACACGCCAACCTCTAAGATCACCTCAGTCCCCTGTGCTATTTGTTGACCCCTTGTCCTATTATTGTGATGAGTCTCATGGCTCCCTATCATCTGATTCTGCTGTTACTGACTGGCTTAACTCCCGGCGACTGGGTGTTGCACCTCAGTCAAGGTCCCACTCACTTGGCTCAATTACCCCCCTCAGAGACTGTATCCAGTTTTACCCTGGCCCAAGAGACAATCTCTCCCCCACCTGAAACAACTCCATCTGAGGTTAACTCAGATTTTCCCATTGGATTAATCTTACTGGGAGTGGGTGGTTTAACGATTACTGGAGGGGCTGTGTTTATTCTGATGCGGTTACTGAATAAATCTTCTGAAGATTCAGATCAACCATCAACTCAATCCTTAGAGGAAACGGACTCAACGTTAATTAATCCTACAAATTCAGAGTCCTCTCCCGCCCCCACGGTACTACAAAAACCATTGATCGATTCTGAAACTATCCCTCTCTCTCCAGAGAAGCCGTCTCAAGCTTTATCAAGGGATTTGGTTGAGTTTCCCATCAGCCCCAACTCTCATCAAAATACTCACACCCATATCGATCAACCCATAGACAAACCTAAATCTGCTCAACAGTCTACGCCGAATGTCGCTTGGGTTAACGATACACCTGATTACGGCAAAATTGACCCTGTTGAACAATGGATTTTAGAATTACGGGATTCTAACCCGACTCACCGCAGTCAGGCGATTTGGGAGTTAGGACAACATGGAGATTCTCGCGCCATTCAACCCTTGGTAGATTTATTGTTTTCATCTGACTCTAAACAACGCAGCTTAATTTTAGCTAGTTTGTCTGAAATCAGTACCCGCACCCTCAAACCGATGAACCGGGCGTTATCTTTGTCTATGCAGGATGAAAACGCAGAAGTTCGTAAAAATGCCATTCGAGATTTAAGCCGTATTTATGATTTAATCACTCAAATGAGCCAATTGTTACAACGGGCAGTTGATGACCCCGATGCAGAGGTTCAAGAAACCGCACAATGGGCAATTAATAAGTTAGCGCGTATTCGTCCTTCTTTACCCAGTCAAGATGATTTGCTAGACAAAGAAATGCGTAGGCAAAGAAGACAAGGCAAACAGGGCAGACGAGGGGATGGGGAGACTCGCTAAGGGCACAGGAAAAGGTAAAAGTTACGGTGGCGATGCGTAAAGCCCCCGCGATTCATCCGGGGGATTGCTCTGCGAGGGAGCCAATTTTAATTGGCGGCGGTTCTTAACTTTGTGCTATTATGGTTTATCGTAAGTGACAAAGATAAATTATGCTCGTATATGAGATGAAATTGCAAGGGACACAAAGCCAGTATGGTCAGCTAGACGAAGCTATCCGTACAGGTCGGTTTGTTCGCAACAGCATCATCAGAGCATGGTTAGACGGTCAGATTAAAAGTCGCAATGATGCCTACAAGCACTGCAAAGTTCTGTCAGACAATCCAGAGTTCCCCTGGGTATCAAGGTTAAACTCAATGGCGCGACAAGCACACGCACCAGAGAGCTTGGGCATCAATTGAACGATTAAGCTCGGAATTGTCGGCAAAAAATACCAGGTAACAAGGGATTCCCGAAGTTTAAAAAATACCAAGTTCGAGCTTCTGTTGAATACAAAACATCGGGCTGGAAACTATCATCGGATAGGCGTTATTTAACCTTTTCAGACAAGTTTCAAGCGGGTACATTTAAACTGTGGGGAAGTCGAGATCTACACTTCTATGACCTCAAACAAATTAAACGAGTTAGGGTAATTAGAAGGCATGACGGGTATTATGCTCAATTTTTGATAGATCATGAAAGAGAGGAGAAAAAAGAACTCACAGGTAAACAAACTGGGCTAGATGTTGGTTTAAACTATTTCTACACAGATTGTTCTGGCAATCAAGTAGACAACCCTCGGTTTTTGAGAAAGGATGAACGCAAAATTAAAAAGCTGCAACGCCGATTATCAAGAACACCCAAGGGAAGTCAAAATCGTAAAAAAGCCAGAAATAAATTAGGTAGAGGAGGCATGGGTGCGGAACCTGCGTCCGCACATTGAGTGCCGTCGCATCTATTGGTTTCACGCAGGCGTCAGAATTGGGTTTGTAAATTAGCCCAGACGGAAAATGGTTAAAAACCATCATTTAGCCAAATCAATTAATGATGCCGCTTGGTACAGATTTAGAGAATGGCTTGAGTATTTTGGCAGAGTTTATGGCGTTCCAGTTATTGCTGTTGAACCCGCATATACTTCCCAGAATTGCTCTAGCTGCGGTGAGAAAGTCGTGAAAACCCTCAGCACTAGAACTCATGAGTGTCCTCACTGTGGGTATGTAGCAGACCGCGATAGAAATGCTGCTCAAAACATTCTTAAATCTGCATTAAAACAGTTATCAAATACCGTCGGGCAGATGGAAATTAACGCCTCCCGAGAGAATGGCCTCTGCTTAAGTGGGGAAACTCAATTAAGTAAGTCAGCTCAAAGAAAGAGGAAAACCAAGCAGTGATGTTTGGAATCCCCCGTGCTTCAGCCGGGGGAGGATGTCAAAGCTTTTTCACAAATAACGAATAATTCTAAGTCTAGGTCTCCAGGAGTGGATCAAATGATCGGATCATTTATATTTATTCTGATGCTAGCCACTGGCACTGCAACTACAGCGCAGCAGCAACAGGTTGTGCCTGACCGGTTTCAAGGGGAGTGGAACTTCAATTTGGACTTCTGTGGTTCTTCTCCTCCATCTGAGGGACGGCTTGTTATTGGTGCAGACCGTATTCAGTTCTATGAAAGTGCAGGCCCTGTTCGCAATGTCGTTACTCATGGCAATTCTGACCTTGAGTTGACCATTGAGTTGTCCGGCGAAGGAGAGACTTGGCTTTCCGACAACTATTTCCGGCTTTCGGATGATCGGAAGTCTCTGACAACTATAACCAATGGCAACCTGGGCTACGTGCGATACCGATGTCGATGATTTACAGGCATTTTCATTCTGCGCGAATGCGCCCCCCTAACCTGTCCCCTTGCAGGAGTGGGGTGAGGCACAGGGTCTAAGCGCCATTGCCTCCAACCTTCTGATAACGAATCACTTAGGACAAATGACCCATCTTAAATTACTCTTTGTCTCAACCTCAGTCGGGCCGTTAGGGTCTGGAGTAGGGGGAGGTGTTGAACTGACGCTGTTGAATATGGCGACTGTTTTGGCAAAACGAGGACATCAAATTACGGTAGCCGCCCCCCAAGGGTCGGTTTTAGAATCGATTCGGGTTATAGAAATTGCGGGTAATTGTCAAATTATGGCACAGTCTCAAACCCGAGAAACGCCTATTTTGATGCCGCCCAATTCAGTATTAGGAAATCTTTGGGATTATGCCCGCACTGTGCAAACAGAGTATGATTTAATTGTTAATTTTGCCTATGATTGGTTACCGTTTTATCTCACCCCGTTCTTTAGTTGCCCAGTGATTCATTGGGTGAGTATGGGATCTTTATCCACAGCAATTGATCGGATTTTAAAACAACTTATTGAGCAATATCCCAATCGTTTAGGATTCTATACTCATACTCAAGCCCAAACATTTGGCTTTACTGAAAACTATGCTAATTTAGGAATTGGGGTCGATCTTTCTAAGTATAATTTTTGTCTAAAACCAGATGCACCTATCGGTTGGTTAGGACGAATTGCCCCAGAAAAAGCCCTCGAAGATGCCGTTCAAGCTGCCGATAAAACAGGGATTCCGTTAAAAATTATGGGTAAAATGCAGTCGGGAACCTATTGGCAAAAAATCCAGCAAACTTACCCCCATGCACCGATTGAATATCTCGGGTTTTTATCAACCGATCAATTACAATATCATTTGCGTCAATGTCGCGCTTTATTAATGACTCCCCGCTGGGTTGAAGCGTTTGGTATTGTTGCCATTGAAGCCTTAGCTTGTGGCGTGCCAGTGATTGCCTATCGTCGCGGTGGGCCTGCCGAAATTATTCGAGACGGTGAAACTGGTTATTTGGTCGAACCCGATAGTGTTGAAGGATTGATTGAAGCGATGCAAAAGCTTGACAAAATTGATCGCTTGTGCTGTAGACAACAAGCAGAAAGAGAATATTCCTTAGAAGTATGGGGCGATCGCATCGAAGCTTGGTTATGGAATATTGACGCTCCCTTGACTGAAAGTGAGGGATTCTTGGACTCACCATAGCCCGTTCAGGTTGCCCTTACTACTGGTCTTACGCGGTGATGCCTAGTCTTTCAACTAGCTTCTCAAGCGTGAATTTCCGTCCGCCCGGCGGTATTTTTGTAGAGTTCTCAATCGAGACAAAGTTACTACTCACTTAG
>CAYNXM010000297.1:0-13964 GCA_964401105.1 uncultured Lyngbya sp.
TATTCCTTTGCGCTCTACGATGAATGGGTTTAAATCCCCCGCCCGAATTAAAAATTTGACGCTAAGGGTTTAGGGGGAGTCAAAATCTCCCTCTAAAACAACCGTATCCCTTCTTCGATCAAACTCAAACTTCTTTTAATCGAACAGCGATCAATCTGACACTTTCTACTATTCATCCAATCCTTCAAGTCTCGTAGACAACGATTATAAAGCCGTCTACAAGTCTCTAACCAACTCAACAGAAATTAATGTTGAGTTTGGGACGGGTAAATGCGGTAGCTGTAGTTCATCGTTAGTGCCATGTCAAGTATCTTAGCACAATTCAGGTGAATGATAACTGTTGAGTTGCATAAACCCCGTCCCGGCTATCCCACGCGCCACCAAATACGCCTAACGGCACGCTCCGCGAACGGAGATTATGGTGCTCGGCTTCCCACCCAGGCAGCTAAGAGTTTTCACAACTGGCTCACCACAGTTGTTTAATAGCGGTTGCATTCAAAATATCCAGCAGTTGAGGCGTGAGATTGTAGATATGGATTCCGGATTGCTGTTTTGACTTTAATTCCAGTCATGAATAATTGGCATTTTTTGATAGGAGTTGCAACGATCATGGCTGAAACTAGATCAATAGCCCACCATTAGCAATCAAAATATGCTGGTGGGCATTAAGTTAACAAACTCAGGTGAGTTGATCGAATTTACCAGAGATGCTTTACCTATTCTTCTTCATCGATATCGACATCAGAAGATTCAACCTGAATCAGATGAATATGCTTGGAACCCAAACGAATTTCAAACTGATCGCCCGGTTTCAAGCCCATTGACTTCGTATAATTTGCCCCAATTACTAAAGAACCATTTTTATGAACACAAGCGCGATAACTCGCTTCTCTTCCCCGTCCATCTCGAGTTTGACCCGAGTCTAACGAAATTCCCTTTGCCGCTAATAAGGCATTGTAAAATTCCGTCATCTTCGCACGTTTTTGATTCTCTTTTGTCAGGGTGTAATATCCACACTCTTTCGCTGTCTCCCGTTTCGGCTTATCTTCAAGTGACTTAACTTTCTGTAGTAAAGCTTTTCCCGTCAATGGTGTTTCCGAAGAAATATCTGTTGCTGATTTTACCATAAACTTTTTCCAAATCTAATCTAATTAATCCTAACATGCTCGTACGTTTTTTTTTCATGATATAACTTTAAATAGATTTTCGTGCTACGGACTTATAATAATGTCAACCTCAAACGTCTCAGATTCTTACAACTTTAGGGATCATCATCAAGATGTAACGAAGTTTTAAAATTTGAGAATCAACAAAATTCAATCCCTTGATGAGACATTACAGAGAGGGTGAATCGAGCTACCCGAAAAGACTCCTAATCATACTATGTCTTGTGTTGACTTTAAAATCAATTCTCTTTATATTTAATTTTAGAGTGATAGTTAAATGAATAGACTCCAGTTGAAAATTTAAGCAACCTGTATAGGAAGGTAGAAATGAAGCTGAATAAAATCAACTTAAAAAATGTTATTGCAGTGGGTCACGAGCAAGATCAGTTGGTGCTGCTGATTGATCGAGAAAATGAAATTGAGTATCTTGAGATCCCTTCTCCCAGAGCGGCTTACGAGGGTCTTAAATAAGTGGCTGATTACTCCAATACTATTAACCTTTCAGAGCAAATAGAGCTGCCGAGGGCTCAACTCACACAGCAGCCTATCCCCTGGTTTGCGAATGATTCCGGTGTGTTTAATCGAGTTGAGAATCAGCCGGACTCTCAGTACGATCTTGAGGGAGAATGTCCAGCAACAATGATAGATGAAGTCCCACAAACCTGGGAAATGTTAGGAAATGTCAACTTCACTCTCAGAATAATTGAGTAGAGTGGGTCGGAATTCTTTATTGTGCCCGCGATGCGCTAACCCCTGACTGTTCAAACCAAAGAAATTGTCTCATTCTACGTTGAACTTTAAAATCAACCTAACAGTTGTTATTCGCAGCGAATTTGCTGAAGTAATTCCCTAAAGGGTTGCCAATTGTCCTCTGTTACAATGGGTTCCCAAACGGCTTCAATTTCAGGTCGCAGTAGTATAACAGTGGGATGATATCGCTGTAATCTCTTTTGAATTTCTTCTAGTTCTAGAGGGGAAAGGGTTTGAAGGTGATGGTAGTATAACTGTCGCCACTGCTGAATATACAACTGTTGTCCATCATCAAAGTTCAATAAAGCCTCAATATTGTGAAAAATGTGACCCGGACCTTGCTGCCATTGGGGACTAAATTGTTGTCGTAGGGTGATAAAAAACTGATGATAGCCAACCTCGTAGTGTGTGAGAATATTCAGGGTTAACTTTAATAACTCTTCTGCTTCTGAAAGTGGCAGTTGGTCAAATCCTATGAGATGAATCATCCGTTGACGATAAGCGATTTGATAATAATCCCCAAAAGCCTCTAACTCCGCTTTCATGCTGTCGATGTCCATGATTAAGGACAAACAACGTTGCAAAATTTCTAAATTTCCCTGACAGACATAGGGTTGATTTCCATAAGCATATCGGCCGCCATAATCAAAATAAGCCGCCGTAAATCGAGGGTTTAATTCAGGCATAAATGCATAGGGGCCATAATCAAAACTTTCCCCGGTGATTGACATATTGTCGGTATTTAAAACTCCATGACAAAAGCCAGCAGCCATCCATTGTGCTGCTAATTCAGCCACTCGTTGAACCAATTCTCGGTAAAAGCGGATATAGCGGTCGCTTTGATGCGGTTCATCCAGTAAATGAGGATAATAATAAGTAATCACATGATCGAGCAATTTACTCATTAAATCGGGTCGCTTAAAATAGTACAGTCGCTCAAATGTACCGAAGCGAATATGAGATCGACTCATGCGAATCATCACCGCTGAACGAGTCGGAGAGGGTTCATCACCGCGCCATAATTGTTCCCCGGTTTCAATTAAACTCAAACAGCGAGAAGTCCTCACCCCTAGACGGTGTAACATTTCCCCGGCTAAAACTTCCCTTACCCCGCCTTTGAGGGTGAGTCTACCATCTGCATTGCGAGAATAGGGGGTGCGACCGGAACCTTTTGTGCCCAAATCATAGAGTTGACCATCAACCCCCCGAACCTGTCCATACAGAAATCCCCGACCATCTCCCAAATAAGGATTATATTCCCCGAATTGGTGGCCGTGATACCGCATTGCTAGGGAAGGACAAACACTTTCAAATTGACCAAAAGCCTCAATCAAGTGATCGTCACTCACCTCGTCATGATTAATTCCTAAAATCGGCAATAATTCATCATTGCGAAAGCGTAGCAGATGTAAGGGAAATTCTGCCGCTGCCACAATATCATAATAATCCTCTCCTAACTGTTCAAACGCGGGTTCGTAGTCAAGGAATAAAAAAGGGTTTGTCATGGTTTATTAGAGGCAAGAGTAACTCGTCATTGAGTCATGAGTAGAATTATTGATTATGATCGCAGATTTACACTTCTTACCCTCACCTAGGCGAGGGCAGGCTTCTTACTTCTTACTCCTTACTTCTACGTCCTATTAACGCCGGCGTTGGGCTAATTTTTGATAAACATCCCGTAAATCCACCTGATGGTAGGCGATCGCCACCAAGGTATGATAAAACAAATCCGCAACTTCCGAGGCGATCGCTTCAGAATCATCATCTTTACAGGCCATCACCACTTCGGCTGATTCTTCTCCAATTTTCTTTAATATTTTGTTATCGCCTCCTGCCAATAATTGACAGGTGTAAGATTCTGCTTGAGGATGATCTCGGCGATCGCAAATGACTGCAAATAACTCCGATAAAACGTTAGGAAAAGACTTGACAAAATCTCCTAAATCATCTTTAGTTTCATCGGGTTCAATTTGTACAATCAGCGTTGCACTGACTGAATCGTACTGTAAACCCTGCACCGTTTGCCCGGAATTCGTGGGGTTTTCTTTCCCTTGAGAATACCACAGTTGACCCGATTCTATGGTGTTTTGAACCGCTTCTGAACTCATCCAAATCAAGCCGATGACAGTGCCCTCCCAGGCGTCTTGCAGGATGGCGGCAACAGTACCTTGAGGAGTGTAACGAATTTTATCAATTGAGGTAAATTGGCTTAACATCAAGATTTTTAGCGTTGAAAATTATAAACTGAGTAGAACGAAAATCACCGAAGGTGTATAAAATGTCAGTCTGTCCTATAAAAGATTATCCCTTAATGAGGTAAATTCTAAAATTTTGCGATTTAAAGCATCAAAGCATTTACACTCTTACTGAACTATAAGCATTGGAGATCAATTGTGGTTACAACCCCATTCAAAACAACCCAGTCAGAAGAAATTTTTACCGCTGCCCAAAAATTGATGCCCGGGGGCGTGAATTCTCCTGTGCGGGCTTTTAAATCAGTGGGCGGACAGCCGATCGTGTTTGATCGGGTTAAGGGTGCTCATATCTGGGATGTTGATCAGAATGAATATATTGATTATGTAGGAACATGGGGGCCTGCTATTTGTGGTCATGCCCATCCAGAAGTGATCGATGCCCTGAAAGCAGCCCTGGAAAACGGAACCAGCTTTGGTGCCCCTTGTGCCCTGGAAAACGTCTTAGCAGAGATGGTGATTGAAGCCGTTCCTAGCATTGAAATGGTGCGGTTTGTTAATTCCGGCACAGAAGCTTGTCTGTCTGTCCTGCGACTCATGAGGGCATTCACAAAACGAGAAAAAATTATCAAATTTGAAGGCTGCTATCACGGACATGGCGATATGTTCTTGGTGCAAGCAGGTTCTGGTGTCGCCACCTTAGGATTACCAGATTCTCCCGGTGTTCCCAAGTCCGTAACCAAAGATACCCTCACCGCCCCCTATAATGACCTAGAAGCGGTGAAAAAGCTATTTGCTGAAAATTCCGGCGAAATTGCCGGAGTCATCCTAGAACCCGTTGTGGGTAACTCTGGTTTCATTGCTCCCGATGCCGGATTCTTAGAAGGGTTACGCCTCATTACTCAGGAAAATGACGCTTTACTGGTGTTTGATGAAGTGATGACAGGCTTCCGTATTGCTTACGGCGGCGCTCAAGAAAAGTTCGGTGTGACTCCCGATTTAACCACTTTAGGTAAAATTATTGGGGGTGGTTTACCCGTTGGCGCTTATGGCGGACGTAGAGAAATTATGGAAATGGTCGCCCCAGCCGGCCCAATGTACCAAGCGGGAACCCTTTCCGGTAACCCGTTAGCAATGACAGCGGGAATTAAAACCCTGGAATTATTGCAAAAACCCGGCACTTACGACTATCTTGATCGCATTACCAAAAAATTAGCCGAGGGAATGCTACAAATTGCCCAACAAACCGGTCACGAAGCCTGCGGCGGTCAAATTAGCGGGATGTTTGGCTTCTTTTTTAATCCTGGCCCTGTTCATAATTACACAGATGCCAAAAAATCTGATCTAGCTAAGTTTGGTCGCTATCATCGCGGTATGTTAGAACATGGAATTTATTTAGCCCCTTCCCAGTTTGAAGCAGGTTTTACCTCCATTGCCCACACCGAAGCTGATATTGACAAAACCTTAGCCGCAGCGCGGGAAGTGATGTCAGGTTTATAGGGAAGATCTCTATTGTCGATCGCCTGATCTATAACTCTCCCGAGAAAAAATGTAGAGGCGTTCTCTTTGTGGAATGTCTCTACTTTTATATATTTCCCAATTCTTGAAAACACTATAATTAATAAAGATAATAGCGATCGCCATCGATAAGTTACTTTTTCACTAAATAAGCCGACAACATAGCCAGATGTTGAAGCTGATATATCACTGGCAACAATTTTGGTGTCCTCTGTCAAGTTAGATTAACTTGGCTGATAATAGTTATCTGTACGATCAATAGGGTAAGTCTCAGGAACTGGAAAACTTGAGAAAGTACAAAATAGAAAATAAGGCATCTAAGTTGAAGGCTCACGTTTGAGATCGGCACTGATCACAATTTCTCACCATTATAAATGTTCATTCCTCTTGCTGTTCGCCCTTCAAACTGTTACAGCCTCATTTAGAGGAAAAATACTTACGTGTATCATTTGTTGCTTTTCATCTCGAAAATAGACTCGCTCAAATCCTACTAAAGCCTCATCTGAAAGCCAAGAGGATAGAAATCTCCGTATTTCTTCAACAGACGAATGTTCGATATTTGACTAACATCAGATAAATCACGGCTTTTATCGAGCTACAGTGTGACAATTTTATGAACTGGCATAAGGGAAAACACGGACGTAGAAAGACACTGATAACATTTTTAGTTAGATCAAAGTAAATTTTGATCAGAAATGGTAAAGGGTGTTCATAAATCTACTAGGAATTAAATATCAATCATCTACGGTTTAGTGACAGTTTTTTCCTAGGGTGTAACAATTCTTTTAGAGTATTCAGTAGATCAAAATAAAAATTGGTCAAAGTCATAGAGGGTGTTCATAGATCTACCAGGCATTAAATATCAATCATCTACGGTTTAGTGACAGTTTTTTTTCCTAGGGTGTAATAATTCTTTCAGGGCGGAAGTTACTGGGTGCCAATTATCTTTGTTAATGACTAATACAGATCAGGGAATGTAAGGAACAGTGATTTTACGCCTTACAAGGGGAGGTCATGTCAACTGATAATTGTATCAACAATATCACGGGCTCAGCTTTAAACAGGCTGTGCTGATATGTCAATGAGTTGAACAAAAATTATCTCATTAAATCGGTCAAAAAGTATTGTGTTCAAGAACTAGATAGAATCACAATCAATCACTGATTAATGAGCTATAGTACTTTGGTTTTCTTAAAAAGTAATTACTAACTTCATGGCTCTGAAAAATAATTGTAAATCTGTCTAATTTTTGCCTAATTTTTTCAGCTTACTGATTAATCTCTTCAAAGAATAGAGCACTAATTTATTCCAGTTATATCTTTAATGGATATAAGCTTATCATCACCCATGAACAATTTAAATATCTTTAAATTGATTTACGGATATTGAATGAATATTGATTTCAACTAAAAATAAATTCATTCAGTGACAGTATTAACTCTTGATTGACTCTTGTTTGATCTAGTTCTTGTTTAAGCATCCACCACCAACCATGTGTACCATC
The DNA here is from genome assembly GCA_964401105.1 of uncultured Lyngbya sp. Taxonomy (GTDB): domain Bacteria; phylum Cyanobacteriota; class Cyanobacteriia; order Cyanobacteriales; family Microcoleaceae; genus JAAURB01. The sequence goes on from CAYNXM010000297.1 coordinate 7,131, forward strand.
AAAAATACAGCGTCCAATAAGTACGACCGCGCAGCATACCGTCAGGCATATTGTCCCAAAACACAAGCATTAAATTGGGTTAATCCACTGAGAAAAAATCAGTCTTTTCTATTCGCCACTCAGGGAGATCAGCTCAATACTGAGATTTTAGTTATTATTGATTCAGCCGTTGAAAATGCTGAATACCTGTTAGATGGAATTATTCCTCAAGCTGAAGTTATTACTCTGAATCCCCATGAAGATGGAGTCGAACAAATTACCCAAGCGCTACAATATTATGACTCTGTCTCATCACTCCATATTCTTTCTCATGGTTCTCCGGGTTGCTTGCAGTTAGGTAATACTAAACTTAGTTTAGATACCCTTGAAAAATATACACAACAGCTACAAAGTTGGTTTAAAGTTCCCCTTACCAAAAAAGATTTAGGGAGAACACTTCTTCTTTATGGATGTCATGTTGCTGCCGGAGATGCCGGAACAGAATTGATTGAAAAACTTCATGGGTTAACGGGTGCAGAAATTGCAGCTTCAGCTAACCCAACAGGGAACTCAGCATTAGGAGGAGATTGGCATTTAGAAGTCAAAACGAGTGATTTTAATGTAGAATTGGCAGTCAGTCCAGAAATTCAAGCCAGCTACAGTTCTATTTTAGCTGAACCCATCACTGAGTTTACTATTTCTAGTACTCCTAATACTTCTCAAGAGTTTGTATTTAATGGACAGCCATTTACCTTTGGCTTAGGGAATACTTTAATTGTTGAAGACTTTGCCACCGCGAATTTGAGTTTTCAACTGTCAAACTTCTTGACAGAGTTTAATATTCAACGAGCTAACAATAACTTTGTTATAGGAGAACGGCAACTGGTTTGGTTCGACTCTAATAATGGTAGTGCCACTCAATTTAACCCTGAATTTCCTGATATTTCATCATTTAATGAAATCATGGAAAGCTTTCTGTCGGGTTTATCAATTAATGCTGGGACAGATAATATTTTTGCGAATCAAACGAGTAATTTTGCTCAAAATGTTAATAACATTGAGCGGGTTGATTACTTAAATACCGACGCTCCTCTAATCACGCCAGCCAACCCGGATAATAGCGGATTCTTAGTTTTAGAAAGGGCTAGAAATGCCGCCGGAGACCGATTTCGGATTGCTGCAATTACGGATATCGATCAAAATGGAGATCCAGCAGCATTTGGCCCATTATATCAGGTTTTGCCAGGAGATTGGGGAGCCTCCAATGAAACAGTCCGGCCGGTCGTAATGCGGCAAGATGGCGATGCTAACACTGAAATTAATCTAACTCGAACCACCTTCCCTCTGACTGAACAACCGGTATCAGGGGTTTATATCAGTCTCACCAACTTAAGTTTACAAGCAGGTGACCAACTTTATGGATACGCTTTGTTTGCCAATGATGTTCCAATCAATAGTACCAGTGAGCAACTTTTAGATGTCAACAACGAGGCTATTTTTCCCCGAGATACGGATGAAACTCAAGGGGGTTTAGACTTAATTGAAGGGGGTTATCTTTACTCTGCTGATGATCCACCAACATTAGACTTAGATGGGGATAATAGCACTGCTCCGGGTACAGGTTTCGTAACGGAGTTTACAGCAACTCCAGTTGCAATTGGAGATACAGATGTTGTTATTACCGATGCAGATAGTAATATTATTTCCACGGCTAACATTACTCTGTTAGACCCAACAGCAACAGAAAGCCTATCGGTAAGCGGAACATTACCGGGCGGAATTACAGCCAGTGATTATGACCCAGAATCAGGCAATATTGTCTTATTCGGTCAAGCTTCTTTGGCTGACTATCAAACTGCCATTAACCAAGTTCTCTACAACAATAGCGCACAAACTCCAACAATCACTCAGCGGCAAGTAACAGTTGAGGTGGCTGATGGTTTTAACGCCAGTAATATGGCTGTTGCGACTATTAATATTGTAGAAGCGGAGAATAACCCGCCCGATGCAATTAATGATACAGCAGCAACGGCATTAAATATCCCGATTGATATCACCGTCTTAACCAATGATGTTGATATTGATAACGACCCCTTAAGTATTACAGCGGTTTCTACTCCTGGAAACGGTACCGTCACCATTGATAATAATGGGACTCCTGGAAATCCAACGGATGACTTTGTTATTTATACGCCTGATGCTGACTTCGCCGGAGAAGATAGCTTTACCTACACTATCTCCGATGGAGAAGACACAGATATCGCCACAGTCAATGTCACTGTCATTGATAATACAAATGATTTACCCATTGCCGTCAATGACCAACGAACCACACTCCCGGATACAGCCGTTTCGGTTAATGTTCTAAACAATGACTCAGACCCCGATAACGGCCCAAATCCCCTCAGTATTGACAATTTTGACCTGAATTCAATCAATGGGGGTACTGTAGCGCTTAACCCGGCAGGAACTCGGTTAATCTATACTCCTGCTCCTGGGTTTCTCGGAAATGATACCTTTACCTACACCATCACCGATGGAGAAGACACAGATACCGCCACAGTGGTCATTTCTGTGGTTGATAGTCTTCCTGTGGCTGAAGATGACGGGCAAAATACAGTCCCCGGTCGAGCTGTCACCATTAACGTTCTAGAAAATGACTCAGACCCCGATAACGGCCCGCTGCCGCTGAGTATTGACAATTTTGACCTACTTTCTCAAAATGGAGGTCTCGTCAATTTTAATGCCAATGAAACCGCGTTAATTTATACTCCAGCACCCGGCTTTATTGGAGAGGATAGCTTTACCTACACCATTAGCGATGGAGAAAACACTGCAAGCGCAACTGTTACGATTAACGTTACAGAAGCCAAACCCGATGCAGTAAATGATGAAAAAACCACGCAAGCCAATACAGCAGTTACAGTCAATGTACTGGAAAATGATACAGACCCAGACAACGATCCCCTCACAATTAATCTGTTTGACTCTACTTCTGCTAATGGCGGTACAGTTGCATTTAACGCCAATCAAACCGCATTAATTTATACTCCAGCACCTGGGTTTATTGGCAGCGATAACTTCACCTACACCATTAGCGATGGAGTCGAAACAGATACAGCGACCGTCACGATTAATGTCGTGGGCACTGTTCCTGTGGCAGAAGACGACGAACAAGCCACTGCACCCAACCAAGCCGTCACGATTAATGTTCTGGATAATGACTCTGACCCCGACAATGGCCCTGAGGCCCTGAGTATTGCTAACTTTGTCCCCACTTCAGCCAATGGCGGTACAGTTGCACTCAATGCCGATGGCACAGCCCTCGTTTATACTCCGGCTGCCGGGTTTACGGGAACGGATAACTTTACCTACACTATTACTGATGGAGCACAGACCGATACAGCAACGGTTACCATTAACGTCAGTGAAGGCTTTCCCAACGCAGCCAACGATCAAGACAGCACTGCCGCCAACCAAGCGGTTACAGTCAATGTACTGGAAAATGACTCCGACCCCGATAACGGTCCACTTCCTCTCAATATTGACAGTTTTGACGAGGCTTCTGCCAATGGCGGTACAGTTATACTCAGTCCCGATGGTTCGGGGTTAATTTATACCCCTGCATTAGATTTTATTGGGGTAGATACCTTCGCCTACACCATCACTGATGGCATAGACAGAGATACAGCCACTGTTACGATTAACGTCACCGCAGGTATTCCCAACGGAGTTGACGATCAAGAAAGTACCACAGTCGATCAAGCCATCACAGTTAATGTTCTCGACAATGATACTGACCCAGAAAATGATCCTCTCAGTATCAACAGTTTTGATGAGACTACAGCCAATAACGGTACCGTTACACTGAGTGGGGATGGTTCTGGGTTAGTTTATACCCCGGCTGCTGGGTTTATTGGCACTGATACCTTTACTTATATTGTCAGCGACGGAGTCCAAACCGATACCGCAACAGTTACGATTAACGTGACTGAAGGTGTGCCCAATGCAGCCGATGACGAAGGGACAACAGTTCCTGATACTGCCATTACAGTCAATGTGTTGGAGAATGATACAGACCCAGAAAATGATCCTCTCAACATCGACAGTTTTGATGGGACTTCTGCCAACGGCGGTACCGTTACACTCAGTCCCGATGGTTCTGGGTTGGTTTATACCCCGGCTGCTGGGTTTCTGGGTACTGATACCTTTACTTATGTCGTCAGTGATGGCACTCTCACCAACACCGCCACCGTCAGGATTAACGTTGAGGATAAAAACCCCAACGCCATTGATGATGAGGAAATCACCGCGTTTGAGACACCTGTGACGATTAATGCCTTAGATAATGACATCGATCCAGATAACGATACCGTTACTATCTCAGGCTTTGATGATGCTTCAGCCAATGGGGGAAGCGTGACACTCAGTCCCGATGGTGTGGGTTTCGTCTATACTCCCCCAGCAGGATTTACCGGAATCGATACGTTTACCTATACCATCACTGATGGAATTCAAAATGATACCGCAACAGTTTCCGTCACAGTAAATGCCGTACCCGAGGCGACAGACGATACAGGCACAACAGAAACAGATGTTCCCGTCACCATCGATGTATTGGGAAATGATACAGACGCTGATGGTAATCCCCTAACCATTGATAGTTTTGAGGAAACAACCCCCAATGGTGGAACCGTTACCCTCGATCCAAATGGTGGCTTAATTTATACCCCAGCACCTGGGTTTACTGGAGAGGATACTTTCGACTATGTCGTCACAGATGGGATAGATACCGAAACGGCAACTGTTACGGTAAATGTGGAGTCCCCCAATACCAATTCATCCCCCATTGGCGGAGAAGATACCACCACAACTGCGGCTAATACTCCGGTGAATGTGGATGTTTTGAGCAATGATACCGACCCAGACGGAGACCCATTAACAATTACTGGAGTGTCTAACTCTGGTAACGGCACAGTTACTCTGGATGATAACGGTACTCCCAATGATCCCAGTGATGACTTTGTCGTTTATACTCCCAACTCTGGCTTTAGCGGCACAGATACCTTTACCTACACCGTTGAAGATAGTGCAGGTAACACTGACACCGTTACAGTGAGTGTCGATGTGACTGAACCCACGCCGACTCCCACACCCACGCCGACTCCAACACCCGATCCAACACCCGATCCAACACCCACGCCGACTCCCGATCCCGATCCAACACCCGAACCCACACCTGACCCCACTCCAACTCCCACACCCGATCCCGATCCAACACCCGAACCCACACCCGAACCGGAACCAGGTGAACCCGAACCCACACCCGAACCCACACCCGAACCCACGCCTGATCCCACTCCAACTCCAACACCCGAACCGGAACCAGGTGAACCCGCACCGACTCCGACTCCGGCACCAGATGAACCCACACCCGAACCAGAACCAGGCGAACCGACACCAGACGAACCCACTCCAACTCCGGCACCAGATGAACCGGAACCAAACGAACCAGAAGATCCGTCTATTCCACGGGAAGAAACACCGGATGAGGATGTTTGTTCTTGCCCAGCTATTCCTGAATTTGAAGGAATAGCCCTACCTGAACGGGTTGAAATTGATGCAAATATTCCCCCCGATAGTATTCCTCGCACAGAAGGAGATGACAGCGATGATGTATTGCTAGCAACAGTCGAGAGAAACTCGGTTCGCGGTGCGTTAGGAAATGACACCATTGAAGGGGGTGAGGGTGATGACAGTCTCTTCGGAGGGGTTGATGATCCTAAAGATCCTTTCACACGCAACGCTTTAGGCTTGAGTAATAATGCACTCATTCGGGATATCTCCGGTCGTGATGCCATTGACGGCGCAGGCGGTAATGATTTTATCTCTGCCAACGAAAGCAACGATACGATTACCGGGAATGATGGTCATGATACCGCCTATGGGGGTCAAGACGATGACTTAATATTTGGTGATGACGGTAACGATGTTCTCTACGGAGACATGGGTAATGATACCGTTATTGGTGGAAATGGTATGAATGGTGTCATTCCCCGCAGTGAAGATCAAACCCCTGTTGAAGATAACGACATCTTGTATGGTTACCGTAACGATGATGTGGTTGTTGGTGGCCCCGGTCACGATATCATCTTTAATGGCAAAGAAAATGACTTTACTTTCGGTGGAGTTGGAGATGATACTGTCTGGGGTGACCTGGGTGATGATACGCTCTACGGCGATCAAGGTGATGATACGATGTTTGGGGATACAAATGACCCCGAACAGCAAGAAGTTGAAGGCCCTGACTTAATGTGGGGAGGTGCGGGTGATGACTTCCTCGTCGGTAACCGTAACAACGATACCCTCAGTGGGGGTACTGGTAATGATACAGTTCGTGGCGGTCAAGCCAATGACCTACTGTTTGGGGATGTTGGTAACGATATACTCTATGGTGACAATGGTAACGATCATCTCTGTGGTAACGAAGGAGACGATACCCTATTTGGTGATGAAACCTCTCAAGTGGGGAATGATACTCTCTGTGGCGGCAGTGGTAACGATCTGTTATTCGGTAACGACGGAGAAGATCACCTCTGTGGCACAGCCGGTAATGATACCCTCCATGGCGGTCAAGCCACAGATACCTTGAAAGGGGGTTCAGGCGATGATTGGCTATTTGGTGATGAAGGAAGTGATTTAATTACCACCGGTAGTGGAGAAGATCGCGTTGTTCTATTCTCTATGGATAATAGCACTGATACCATCACTGATTTTCAGGTGGGTGAAGATTTAATTCTGCTTGGGGGTGGATTGAGTTTTAATGACCTCAGTTTCACTCAAAGTGGCACTTCC
>CAYNXM010000298.1:0-4985 GCA_964401105.1 uncultured Lyngbya sp.
ATCTTGCCATACCTGTATGGATGAATTGGGTTCATCAGCGCGCCATAGTACCAACTTGACTCCCAACAAACGAGCTGTGGTGATACTTCCTGGTTGACAATCTTCTACGTTTGCAACAACGTACCAGTTGTTGATTAAGATTGGGTCTGCGGTTGTCATGATTGTCCTAACTTTTAAAACTCACTTGAAATTCTACCGTAAATAATCACCTAAGTTGCTAGTTATCAATTGGTGCGACTTAGTTACTCCTCGATTGATGCGATCGCCTACAAAAAAGTGGTGGTGATGCTAAGGGCTACCGCAGCCATGCAGTGTCTGAAACTATTGCTACAAAAGGATTTCAAAAATAATATAGCTGATTTACACAAAAATTTACAAAAAACTGGGTTTTTGCAGTATCAATTGAAGTGTACGCTATTTGGTACAGTATTTGGCTACGTAGCCATAAGGGTTTCAGGCTGAAAAATTCAGTAGGGTTTAATGTTTACCCTGTTAGTCAAAATCTCATTTTTAGTGTAAAAGTTGAAATCAGCCATAAGGTATTAAAATGCAAATACTAGGAATTTCAGCTTACTATCACGATAGCGCCGCCGCTATCATTGTCGATGGCGAAATTATTGCTGCGGCACAGGAAGAACGTTTTTCCAGACGAAAGCACGATGCAGGCTTTCCGACAGGAGCGATCGCTTACTGTCTAAAACAAGCAGGAACCCAGTTGCAAAATGTCGATCAAATTGTTTTTTACGACAAGCCATTACTCAAATTTGAGCGATTGCTGGAAACCTATTTAGCCTATGCGCCCAAGGGGTTAAATTCGTTTATCACAGCGATGCCAGTCTGGCTAAAAGAAAAGCTTTACCTCAAGACACTCTTAAAAAAAGAATTGGCACTGTTGGGGGAGTGCAAAACGTCTCAATTGCCGCCTCTATTGTTTACCTCACACCACCAAGCCCATGCGGCTTCTGCTTTTTTTCCCAGCCCTTTTGAGCGTGCTGCTGTTTTGTGCTTAGATGGTGTAGGAGAGTGGGCAACCACCTCCGTTTGGATGGGATTGGGGCATCAACTTACACCCCAATGGGAAATTCAGTTTCCCCATTCCCTCGGTTTGCTGTATTCAGCCTTTACCTACTACACCGGGTTCAAAGTTAACTCAGGTGAGTACAAACTGATGGGTTTAGCTCCCTATGGCGAACCCAAATATGTAGACAAAATTCTCAACCATCTGTTGGATCTCAAAGAAGATGGCACTTTTCGATTGAATATGGACTACTTCAACTACATGGTGGGGTTAACCATGACCAATCATAAGTTCGACAATCTATTTGGGGGACCACCACGCCAAGCAGAAGGAAAAATCACTCAAAGAGAAATGGATCTAGCAAGTTCGATCCAGAAGGTAACTGAAGAAGTGGTACTGCGTTTGGCTAAAACTGTCAAAAAAGAACTGGATGCAGAGTATCTTTGTTTAGCAGGTGGTGTCGCCCTCAATTGTGTAGCCAACGGACGAATTCTGCGAGAAACTGACTTCAAAGATATTTGGATTCAACCCGCAGCCGGAGATGCAGGTGGTGCAGTCGGAGCGGCCTTAGCGATTTGGCATCAATACCATCAACAACCCCGCACTCCAACAGCAGGCGATCGGATGAAAGGTTCTTATCTCGGACCTAGCTTTAGCGAAGCTGAAATTCTCCAGTTTCTCAATTCTGAGAATATCCCTTACCAGCGACTGGCTGATAGGGAACTGATGCCGAGTCTTGCAGAAATTTTAGAACAGGGCAATGTTGTTGGCTGGTTTTCCGGGCGAATGGAGTTTGGTCCGCGTGCTTTAGGGAATCGTTCGATTATTGGCGACTCACGCAGTCCCAAGATGCAATCGGTCATGAATCTGAAAATTAAATATCGTGAGTCCTTCCGTCCGTTTGCTCCTTCAGTCTTGGCTGAGCGAGTCTTCGACTACTTTGATCTTGATCGTCCTAGTCCTTATATGCTGCTGGTAGCAGCAGTCAAAGAGAATCTCCATATTAAGGTGACACAAGAGCAACAGCAGTTGTTTGGGATCGACAAGCTAAATGTTCCTCGTTCTCAAATTCCTGCTGTGACTCACGTTGATTACTCGGCTCGTATCCAAACCGTTCACCCAGAAACCAATCCTCGTTACTACGAGTTAATTCGTCATTTTGAAGCACGAACGGGTTGTGCAGTTTTGGTGAACACTTCGTTTAACGTGCGTGGCGAACCCATTGTTTGTACTCCAGAAGATGCTTATCGATGCTTTATGAGAACTGAAATGGACTATTTGGTTATAGAGAATTTCTTGTTAGTCAAATCTCAACAGCCACAGGGCAATAGTAATGAGTCATGGAAACAAGAATTTGAGTTAGATTAACGCCTTAAAATATTCAACGATGTACAACTACTCTGTCAACCCAAAATTGCGCTTGTTTGTGATAATTTTTTCGTCGTGAGGACTTTAGTCCCCACAACAAACCCATCAAAGTTGACTTGATGGACTATAGCAGTACAAAATTGGGTGTTTGACATTTCTAAACCCTAGAACCCTTTCACCATCTACTGTTGTCTGTTGCCCGTTGCCTGTTCCCTGGCGCGTAGCGCTATACTAGACAATTTTCAACAAAAGAAGTAAGTTATTGTATGCAAATTCCTATCATTGACTTCAATCCTTTTATGATCGGTGACATAGCTGTAAAAAAGGCTGTGGCTTACCCAATCTCTGACGCTGTTAATGAGAGCGGGTGTTTCTATCTAAAAAATTATGAAACAGAACAAGGAACTTGACAAAAAAGAATGGGGTGAATTTGGACTGATTGGCGGTACAATAGTGGCAGTTTGATTCGGCTTTTTACTACCCGTTCTACGCCATGATTCCAAGTCACTTATTCCTTGAGTTATTGCTGGAGTTCTATGGATTTGGGCAAGAGTCGCACCCACGACTTTAAATCTTGTTTACCCAATCTGGATGAGGATTGGACGGGTTTTAGCTGGGATACAAACATGAATTATTTTAGGGGTTTTATTTGATATAATGATTACCCCAATAGGATCGATCGGGCGGCTGTTGAATCAAGCTCCAATCATGGGAATTCGATCCAGAGTGGCCTACTTATCGCCTATTGAGCCAGTTAAAAACTACAGAAAGTATGGAGAAACCATTCTAATGTTAAAAGACAATTTGGATTTTCTCAAAGACATTGGCGGATTTATTAAAGAACAAAAAAACTACTGGTTGATTCCTTTGATCGTCACCCTAGTATCCTTGGGGGCGCTGATTGTCTTCGCTCAATCTTCTGCGATCGCGCCGTTCATTTACACTCTTTTTTAAAAATTGCCATATGAGTAACTTGAAGGGTTGGGTAAAGATAGCATCGATCGCAACGTTGATGTTCTGCGGAGTAGTCTTTGGATTGACTTTCGTTGAAATTGGCTTACGTATCGCTGGGATCGATCACGTAGCATTCCATACTATTGATCAACACAGAGGTTGGGTAGGGCGACCTCATGTTTCCGGGTGGTATCGAACCGAAGGTAAAGCTTACATCCAGATGAATAGTGATGGCTTTCGAGATCGAGAACACATCAAGGTCAAACCAGAAAATACTTTCAGGATAGCCCTGTTGGGAGATTCCTTTGTAGAGGCTATGCAAGTGCCGTTGGAGCAGGATTTGGCAGCAGTTATAGAACAAGAACTCAGTAGTTGTACAGCTTTGGCTGGACAAAAGGCGGAAGTGATTAAGTTCGGAGTTAGTGGTTATGGAACAGACCAAGAACTCATTACCCTACGGGAGAAAGCTTGGGACTATTCACCTGATCTAGTAGTGCTAGATTTTTTTACGGGCAACGACATTGTTGATAACTCCCGTGCTCTGACTCAGAAATTCTATCCTAATGAACTAGGTTCACTAAAACCGTTTTTTATCTTTAAAGACGGTGAGCTGGTTGTTGATGCTTCGTTTGTCGATACAGATAATTATCGCTCAAAGCTGACATGGTGGGGCAAAGCTTATATCAAAATAAAAGACCACTCGCGGATTTTACAGGTTTTGAACATCGTACAAGATGCTTTTAACAACTCTAATGGGGGAGTTTCTGCTGAAGTAGTAGAGGAGCCGTTATTTAGCGATGGAAAACATGATCGAAAGTTGAGCTGGTTTTATGAGATCTACAAACCACCTACTGACCCTGAATGGCAACAGGCATGGCAAGTCACAGAAAAATTGATTAGCTTAATGCATGATGAGGTGATTGCCAAAAAAGCAGATTTTGTAGTTGTTACCTTTGGCGGTCCATTTCAACGGGATCCTTTAGTGAATCAAAAAGAAAGACAAGAATTGGGTGTGACTGATTGGTTTTATCCAGAGAAGCGAATTACAGCTTTGGGTGAGCATGAGGGCTTCAGTGTACTTAATCTCAGCCCGACTTTGCAGGCTTATTCTGAGCAGAATAATACTTGCCTATATGGGTCTGATGATAATCTCCGCTGTGCTGGGCATTGGAATACTTTAGGACATCAGTTAGCAGGAAAAATGATTGCATCCGAGCTTTGTCAACAGCAGATGAGGGCAAACATATTGCCTGATGATACGACGCTTCAAGCCAAAGCCCATTTATTGCCTGATCGGTAAGCCAAGAACGTAACTGCTCAGTGCAATAAAGATACTCTATTGACAAGCTGAGAGGTAAAATTGAGCATTTGAGTGTATATTAAGAGCATTTGTACTGGCGTATTATGGTAAAGCGATTGGCATAAAATCTAACTTCTCAAAACTTTTCAAACACCCTCTAAGCATACTTAGATTATTTGGAAAATTCTTGAAGTTCATAAATATAAACAATGTAAGTAGATCAAATATGAAAAAACCAAATTTATTTGTTGTTGGTGCTCCTAAATGTGGAACCACATCCATGCACAACTACTTGGGTCAACATCCTGAAATTTTCATGTGTTCCCTAAAAGAAACTCATTATTT